>JAFTAG010000229.1 GCA_017458655.1 Ruminiclostridium sp.
GATCCGGTCAAGCGGAACGCTTGCGCCGGGGTCAAGGGGCCGACGCGAGGCCCCTTGCGGGTGCGGGCAGGGCCCGCAGTCTGTGAGGACTACTATGTTTTCTTTAACTACGTCCGCGGAATTTGACAGTGCGCATTTTCTCGCGGGTTACGACGGCAAATGTGCCAACATACACGGACACCGCTGGAAGATCGAAGCTGTGATAAGCGGCGATGAATTACAGCGGGACGGCGAGAAGCGCGGTATGCTGATAGATTTCGGCGATCTGAAAGCGGCTGTGCGGGCGCTTGCCGACAGCTTTGATCACACGCTGATCTTCGAGCGGGGGAGCCTTAGACCCGCCACGCTCGAAGCACTTCGCGACGAGGGATTCTCGCTCACCGGGGTGGAGTTCCGCCCGACCGCCGAGAATTTCGCGCGGCATTTCTTTGACATTCTCACGTCGGACGGGCTGCCCGTGCGGAGCGTCACGGTGTATGAAACTCCGACAAACTGCGCAACTTATGAGGTCTGATATGGATAAGACGTTAAAACTTGCAGAGCATTTCGTAAGCATAAACGGCGAGGGGCAGCTTGCCGGAACGCTCGCGCTGTTCCTGCGTTTCGCGGGCTGCAACCTGCACTGCGACTGGTGCGATACTATGTGGGCGAATGACAAAAACGCGCCTTTTGAGCTCGCGGGGATACCGCGGCTGACCGATATAGCAAGACGGGCGATAGAGGAGCACGGTGTGCGGAACGTTACCCTCACGGGCGGCGAACCGCTCTTGCAGGATAATATCGGGCTGCTGATACACGCGCTCACAAAGCTCGGGCTGCGCGTCGAGATAGAGACCAACGGCTCGGTGCCGATAGAACCGTTCATGCGTGAGCACAGACCCGTTTTCACGGTGGATTACAAGCTCCCGTCAAGCAGAATGGAACGATATATGCACACAGAGAACATCGGTCTGCTGCGCGAATGGGACACCTTAAAGCTCGTTTGCGGCTCGCGCGAGGATCTTTACCGCGCAAAAGAGGTCATTGAGAAATATAAGCCGCAGTGCCCGGTGTTCTTAAGCCCGGTGTTCGGGCGGATAGACCCCGCCGAAATGGTGGATTTTATGAAAGAGCATAAGCTCGGCGGCGTCCGGCTGCAATTGCAGCTGCACAAATTCATCTGGGATCCGCAGGAAAGAGGAGTATGAAATGATAGACACAAAAGCGATAGAAGAGCATATCCGCGGTATAATCATCGCGCTCGGCGAGGATCCGGAGCGTGAGGGGCTCATTGAGACGCCCGCCCGCGTGGCGCAGATGTACGAGGAGGTCTTCGAGGGGATAAACTACACGAACGGCGAGATAGCCGAAATGTTCGGAAAGACCTTCACACAGGAGCGCTCCGACGCCGCGGAGACCGTCGTGATGAAGGATATCACAGTGTTCAGCTACTGTGAGCACCACCTCGCTCTGATGTACGATATGACCGTGAATGTCGGCTATATCCCGCACGGCAGAGTGCTGGGACTCAGCAAGATAGCGCGTATATGCGATATGGCGGCAAAGCGTCTGCAATTGCAGGAACGTCTCGGGCGCGACATAGCCGAGATAATCTCGCTCGCGGCGGGAACTCCCGACGTCGGCGTGAAGATAACGGGCTCTCACAGTTGTATGACTGCCCGTGGTATAAAGAACGTCCCCGCGAGAACGGAGACCCGCACATATATCGGGGAATTCAAGACCCGCAGAGACTTACAGAAACTGCTTGACTGACGCATCTACCCGGGGCGGGGTCGGACGCTGTTTCGTTTCTCCCCCGCCGGAGGCGGGGGAGAAACAGTGCTTACTTTGCCGCTTCCGGCGGTAAAGCATAAAGAAAGGATATAATATGAAAGCTTTGGTATTATTCAGCGGCGGCGTGGACAGCACCACCTGCCTCGCTATGGCGGTAAAGGAATACGGCGCGGAAAATGTCATCGCGCTGTCCGTTTACTACGGTCAGAAGCACGACAGGGAGATACGCGCGGCAAGACAGCTCGCGGACTACTATCGCGTCGGGTGGAGAACTCTCGACCTCGCGGCGCTGTTCGAGGGCTCGGACTGCTCGCTGCTCGAAGGCTCGGACAGCGATATTCCGAAGGAGACCTACGCCGAGCAGCTAAGCAAGACCGAAGGCAAGCCCGTTTCAACGTATGTGCCCTTCCGCAACGGGCTGTTCCTCGCGTCCGCGGCAAGCATCGCGCTTTCCAACGACTGCGGCGTGATATACTACGGCGCGCACAGTGACGATGCGGCCGGCAACGCCTACCCCGACTGCTCGGAAAAGTTCAATAACGCGATGAACGAGGCGATATTCACGGGCAGCGGCGGGCAGCTTCGCGTGGTTGCGCCGTTCGTATCGCTCACCAAGGCCGATGTTGTGCACAAGGGGCTGGAGCTCGGCGTGCCCTATGAAATGACGTGGAGCTGCTACGAGGGCGGCGACAAGCCCTGCGGCGTCTGCGGAACGTGCCGTGACCGTGCGGCGGCATTTGCGGCAAACGGCGTAAAAGACCCGCTGATGAAGTGACCGTATCCCCGCGAGTACGGAAAATTACAGACAGGAACGGAGAATTACTATGACAGGAAGAACAGACAGTGAGAAAGGAACCATAAGCCTTCTCGGCAACAAAAACGTGAAATACCCGACGGACTACGACCCGTCGGTGCTGGAGACTTTCCCCAACAAGCACCCTGACCGCGACTATTTCGTGAAATTCAACTGTCCCGAATTCACGAGCCTGTGCCCAATCACCGGGCAGCCCGACTTCGCAGCGATATACATAAGCTATGTGCCCGCAGAGCGCATGGTCGAGAGCAAATCGCTGAAGCTGTATATGTTCGGCTTTCGCAATCACGGGGATTTTCACGAAGACTGTGTCAACATCATAATGAACGACCTGATAAAGCTCATGGACCCGAAATACATCGAGGTATGGGGGAAGTTCCTCCCGCGCGGCGGCATCTCCATCGACCCCTATTGTAATTACGGCAAGCCCGGGACAAAATGGGAGCAGGTGGCATGGGACAGGCTCACGCACCACGACCTCTACCCCGAGAGCATCGACAACCGTTGACGAGGTCAACGGGCTTGGCTTCTCCCGCCGGGA
>JAFTAG010000230.1 GCA_017458655.1 Ruminiclostridium sp.
CATTCGCACCGCCCTAAAGCCGTCATATTGCACAAATTTTCCTTGACATACGACAGTATGCCTGCGAAAAATTTGTACAATCTGCCGACTTTATGTCGGCACGCCTGAACGACAATAGGTTTTTAGAGGAGCCCTTTATATATTAGCTGTAAGCTGCGGTAGATCCGCGGTTACAAAAAAGACCGACATTCGAGCCGGTCTGACGATACAAGGATAAAAGCGAAAACAGCAATATTGCCGATAGCTCTCCACCTTGCGCCGGACGGGCTCAGATGACAATCGTACACCTGTTAAATGCACGACCGGATATGTATAATCCGACTTATACATTCCTCGGCGGATCACCCTTTCACATTAACAATATGTCGAACTATTGGCGTTAATGCTACTTTTGATCTCCGCGCCTCTATCTTTAGTATATTTTATCACGTCAAGTGATATTTGTCAAGTGTTTTGCGTGATTTATTTCCCGAGTGTGAATTTTGACTCGGTACCGTGCGCGAGCCGCTTGATGTTCTCCTTGTGGCGGACTATAACGATCAGCGCGGATATTGCCGATATCACCAGCACATACGCGCTCTCCGCGCCGATGAAAGCGAGCGCCAGCGGGCAGCTGAACGACGACAGGCAGGATGCCGCGGACATATACCGCGTAAGACCGAGGACGATAAAGAACACGCCCACCGCGAGCAGCGCCATTCTCCAGTCAACGAACCATATCGTTCCGAAGCCGCAGAGGAAGGCTTTTCCGCCCTTGAAGCCGTACCAGATGGGTAAGCAGTGACCGATCATAGCGAACAAACCCGTGAAGGCTGCGCCGAACTGCGGCATACCGAACATGGCGCCGAAGACGAGATACGCGATGAATACAGGAACTGCCGCCTTTATGATGTCCGATACCATAACGAAAAGGGACACTGCGTTCATACCATATACACGCTTGAAATTAGTGAAGCCGGGGTTGCCGCTGCCCTGTTCGCGTATATCCTTGCCGTAAACCGCCTTGGAGAGCACTATGGCGCAGTTGATACCGCCTATAAGGTATGCTGCCGAGGCAAATATAAGACACATAAATATAAAATTGATATCCATTCTCTCACCACCGTGATATAGCTAATATAAGCATATACCGTAATATCTTTGATCTATGACTGTATTATAGCATATTGCAGGACATTTGTACAGTGTTTTTGACGATTTTTTGTTATTTTTGTCGTTTTTGGCAGTCGCAGACCCGTTACGGAGAAAGTATTTATTCATTTTTATTCAAAAAATTGTTGCTTTCGTTAAATTAATATGGTATAATATCATAGGCTTTGCGAGAGCGTGCGCCGAAGGAGACGGCTGCTCGTTCGACGGATAACGGCCGTCGGGCTCACGGCGAAGGAGCCCGGCTAAAAAAACGTCCCGGGCGGGGGTGTAAAATGGAACTTGTACTTTATATCGATATCGCGATAAGCGTTGTCGCGCTTATCAGCTTCATTTTCGGGCTGCGGAAATATGTGGGGCGCAGAAAGCCGCTCTACGCCACTATGATAGTGTTCGGCGTCGGGTGCATACTGCTCGGGCGCTCATACACGGTGTTCCGCATTCTTGCGGGTATGCCGGTAGTCGGCATATTCCACGCGGGCATACTCGGCCGCGTCGGTGTGTTCGCGTTTTTCTTCTCGTCGAATTTCGGGCAGGTGGACTCGCTCGTTGACGACGGGAGCAGGAGCTTTATAAAATACCGTATCATCGCGGTTTCGGGAATACTCATTACAGCGGCGATATACGCCCTGATACTGCTGAGCCCCGCAGGTCTCGCGGAGAAGATTTCCGACGGTCTCGCGGCGGCTATGATAGCCCCCGCGTCATATTTCCACGTAAAGCATATAATCATACCCGACGTCGATTACGGCGTGGTGAGATGTCTGCGCGGCTTCAATACGGTGGCGCTGCTGTTCGGTATCTTTTCAATGGCAGAGCTCGCGGTGGCGGCGTATGGCAGTGTTCCGGAGCCGCTCGGGCTCAATGCCGTGCTGTACTGCATTTGCGGCGCGGTGCTGTGCGTTCTGTCGGGGATACTTATTCCCGTAATGGATAGGGGGGTGCGCAAATGGAGCAAATAGCCGTTATCCTTTATGTCTGCATTGCGCTGCCGATGCTGCCGATGCTGTTCATACTCCCCGATAAGAGATCCAGGCTGTTTCTCGGCTATCTTATCATCGGGTGCACTATATGCCTTATCGCGGGCGAGGTGAATGTGTGGCTGCTCAGACTGTTCGGCGGCGACACTGCCTATGTCACCTCCACCATAACTCCGATATCGGAGGAGCTTATGAAGGCTGTGCCGGTGCTGTATTTCGCCGTTGTCTTTTCCGACGACCGGGACACGCTCCTGTCCGTTTCCTTTGCGCTCGGTATCGGCTTTGCGGTGCTCGAGAACGCGGTCATACTCACGCAGAACTTCGCGACGATATCGTTCGAGTGGGCGATCACGAGAGTCATCGGAGCGGCGCTGATGCACGGCGCCTGCACCTCCGCGGTCGGGCTCGGTATGAGCTATATAAGGAAGCGCCGCAAGCTCTTTTTCTGCGGCACCTTCGCCCTGCTGACCGCGGCCATTATCTATCACGCCTCGTTCAACGTCCTTGTGCAGTCGTCGTTCAGAGTGGCTGCGCTGATACTTCCCGCAGCACTGTATATCCCCGTCCTCGTAAGCGCGCTCATAAGACGCAGAAAGCAAAAGCAGTAAGAGAGGTTGAGAGAGTCGCTTCGCTGGAGAGAAGTGTCTCGCCTGAGGGCGAGACACAAGGGGGAGAGGAAGCCGTACCCAGACCCCCTCTCTTTCCAAAAAACTTATATTGGCTTCGCAGTCAGACTTATAGGGCACCTCTAAAAACCTCTTGCCGCCCATTCGCACCGCCCTAAAGCCGTCATATTGCACAAATTTTCCTTGACATACGACAGTATGCCTGCGAAAAATTTGTACAATCTGCCGACTTTATGTCGGCACGCCTGAACGA
>JAFTAG010000231.1 GCA_017458655.1 Ruminiclostridium sp.
CGCTCGCCGAAGCTCAATTCCATACGCGAATTATATTCCTTTATCGGTATGTCATTGTATATCAGCGTCGTTGTGCCGTACTCGTCTGTTTCCTCTTCGGAGAGCTCCGCGGTCTCGACGGCCTTGACCTCGGACACGGACATTCCCCACTTCAGATCTCTCATAGGTGTGTCATATACGATAGGCTCGGTTATCGCTGTGGCAGTGCTCGACTGTGCGGGCTCCTGCGGCTCTGTCGGTATCGGACGCAGCCTGCTCCACGCGAACAGACCTCCCGCAATTGCAGCGGCGGCCGCCGTTCCGCCTATTATCGCGTTTCTCACCTTATGGCTCTTGCGGATAACGGGCTGCTCTACTTCTATGACCTTTATGTCACGCACGTCCGTTGGCAGCTCCCCGTCCGTTGTAATGCCGGTCGCGAGCATAACGTGCTTGTCGTTCACTTCGCCTATGGCGTCTATCAGATTTTCCTGCGGTGTTTTCATATATGTACGCCCTCCTTTTCGAGGTATTCTTTCAGCTTCTCACGTGTGCGCATGAGCGTCACCTTGACCTTGCTCTCGCTTAAGCCCAGTCTTTTCGCTATCTCCGGCACGGTGCTGAAATTCCAGTACCGCATAAGGAACATCACCTTTTTCTCGCGGCTGAGCGTGTCGAGAAAGCTGTCTATCATCGCGGCGAGCTCCTTGCCCTCGACATAGCGCTCGACGTTCTCGTTTGAGGGTATGCAGTCATCGAGCTCGTCATACACCAGCGTGTAGCTGCTGTCCTGCCGCTTTGCGGTAAGCCTGCGCTTTACCCTGTCGAGCGAGATGTTCCTGACTATGCGCATTATGAACGCGCACAGCGGGTCGGGCTCCTTCGGCGGGATAGTGTTCCAGAGCTTTAGGTATGTGTCGTTGGTGCATTCCTCGCTGTCCTCGCGGTTCTGCAGGATATTGTACGATGTCGTCCTGCATTTCACGCCGTATTTGCGGTCGGTCTCCGCTATAGCGTCCTCCGAGCGTTCGAGATACAATCCTACTATCTTTTCATCATCCATTTCCATTCCCCCTGTGTATGCACGATGTTTTTCGGTTGCTCAAAACAGCTTCCATATATATAAACGAGAAAAATGTGCCAATCGTTACACTTTTTTGAAAAAAATTTTAAAAATTTTTAATTTTTCCGGAAAATCACCTGTTTATTATACCACCGGGCAGAATTATTGTCAACGGCGGGAACTTATCCCGCTATTCCGATAAAATTATTGCAAATCCCGCAGAATTATGATATAATGATAAAAGCAGTAACGTTTCTACCGCTCCGAAGGCGAAAAGAAACAAAAAATGCTTTAAACAGGAGGATAAAGATATGCCGGAAAAACGTGTATTTGCGATCGTTCTTGACAGCTTCGGTGTCGGCGAGGCTCCCGACGCGGCCGATTACGGCGATGTCGGCAGCAATACGCTCAAACACTGCTTTGAGACAGGCAGGCTCACCGTGCCGAATATGCAGAGCCTCGGACTTTTCAACATTACGGGAAACGACTACGGCGGAAAGGTGGAACGCCCCGCAGGCAAATACTGCCGTATGCGCGAGCTTTCCGCGGGAAAGGACACCACCACCGGGCATTGGGAGATGATGGGGATAATCCAGAAAAAGCCTTTCCCGACATATCCCGACGGCTTCCCGCCCGAGGTCATAAGCGAGTTTGAGCGGAAAACAGGCAGAAAGGTCATCTGCAACAAGCCGTATTCCGGCACAAAGGTGATCGCGGATTACGGTGAGGAGCATATAAAGACAGGCGCGCTTATCGTTTACACCTCGGCTGACAGCGTTTTCCAGATCGCCGCCCACGAGGACATCGTTCCCGTTGAGGAGCTGTACAGATACTGCGAGACCGCACGTGAGATACTCAAAGGCGAGCACGCGGTAGGACGTGTTATCGCAAGACCTTTCACCGGCGTGCACCCTTTCACGAGGACGCCGCGCAGGCACGATTTCTCGCTTAAGCCCACCGAACGCACATATCTTGACAGAATAAAAGACGCCGGGCTCATAAGCTTTGGCGTCGGGAAGATAAACGATATTTTTGCGGGAGTGGGGCTTACCGGGTTCGTGCGTACCGAGGGAAACACCGACGGTATGAACAAGACTTATGAATACGCGCTGCGGAACCCCGGCAAGGGGCTTTGCTTCGTCAATCTTGTGGATTTCGATATGCTGTACGGCCACCGCAACGACGTTATGGGCTATACGAATGCGCTCAACGAGTTTGACGCTTGGCTGGGCGGGTTTATGAAGATAATGACCGACGACGACATTCTGATGATAACCGCCGACCACGGCTGCGACCCGACGACGCCTTCCACCGACCACTCACGCGAATATGTACCGCTGCTGATGTACGGAAAGAGCGTTGAGCCCGCCGATCTCGGCACACTTGACGGCTTTGACCACGTCGGGCTGTTTGCCGCGGAATATCTCGGCATCAACTTATAAAAACCTCAAGCCCCCAACAGGCGCAGTTACTATAGATCAAACTGCGAATCCAATACAGTTTTTTCGGAAGAGTGGGGGGTCTGGGGGAGAGGAACCCTTTCTTCCAAGAAAGGGTTCCTTTTCCCCATGTGGCTCGCCCTCAGGCGAGACACGTTTCTCACGCGTAAGCGACTCTCTGTGCTCCTCTCGAGCGGCAGCGGCTCTCTTCGCTCCTCCCGGCTCTCAGCTTTTCAGCGTGCTGCCGAAGAGTATCGTGCCGCTGTAGGGGTCGTAGGCGATGCCGCTGACGCCGTCTGCGCGGAAGACGTACTCCTTATCGAAGCAGAGCGGCGCGAACCAGCCGTTGTCGAGTATGAACTGCTCCGCTTCAAGGCAGTATCTTGCCGCGGACGCGCTGTCGGAGGCTGTCAGTGTGCTGCCGATTATATCCTCGAGCTTTCTGCTGTTCACCTTGCCGTAATTTTTCGGGGACGATGCCCCGAATGCGCTTATATATGCCTCTGCGCCGCTGCCGCCCGGGAAACGTACCAGAGCCGCATCAAAATCCCCGCCCGAAAGCGCGGAATCAAAGCTGTCGGGATCGAGCTCCGATATCATACAGTAAACGCCGAAATTCCGCTGCCACCGCTGTATGATACCGCCGAGAGACTGTTTTAGCGCAGTGCCCTCCGGTATCAGCAGCTTCATTCCCGAAAGAGCGCCCGCTTCGAGCTTTGACATCGCCCGCACTCCGCGCTCGGTGAGCTCCGCTTCGGAATACGATACGCGGTCGGGCTTCCCCGCGAGGGCTCTGTAATCAGCGCCGCCTATCTTTACGCCGTCCGGTATCATACAGTCGGCCGCGGTGTAGATATCGCTGTCAAAATCGCCCTTTACAAAGCCGCCGAGCGCTATGCGCAGGTCGGGGTCGGAGAATACGCCCTCGGTGTTGAACACTATCCCCCATACCGCGCCGCTATATGTCTCGTATCCATACTTTCCTTCGAGCCGGAATATCCGCTCGGTGTCGGTGGTCGCGAAAGCATCGGCGTCGCCGTTCAGAAAATACTCGTATTCGTCCTCGTTTATCGGGAAAGTGATACCGCGCGGCAAAGTCCCGTACAGGTCGGCGTTGAGCTCGTTTCTTTTCAGCTCGAGAAAATTACCGCTTTTCGTCCACTTGTCGTAATGCCAGCGGCTGACGTAGAATTCCCCGTTGGAGCCGATACAGTCGGCCACCAGCCCGTACTGTCCCTCCGTTCGCTCGTAATATCCCGCATTGCAGGGCATAGCCGGCGGCGCTGCAAGCAAAGCCTCCAGGTCTGTCCGGGGCTCGCATAATTTTATCGTGAGCTCGTACTTCCCCGAGGCCTCAATTCCGAGCTGAGTGAGGTCTTTTATTTTGCCCGTGTTTATCTCTTTCGCGTTCTTTATGCAGTAATACTCCGCTGCGCGTCCGGAATGCAGCGCGGGGTTCATAAGACGTCGGAATGCGAACACGAAATCGTCGGCCGTGCAGTCGGCGGAAAAATCGTCTTTACCGTACCACTTCACACCCTCGCGAAGTTTAAAGCTCCATATCAGCCCGTCGTCACTGACCGATACGCTCTCGGCGAGGTCGGGAACGATATTGCCGCCGTCCTCGGCTCTGTAAAGCCCTCTGAACACACAGGAGATCACCTGCACGGCGCTGTCGTCCGAGCAGGTCTGCGGGTCGAGAGTTGACGGACTTCCCTGTATCACCGCCGTCAGCCACGCGTTCAGCCCCTTGGGCTTATTGTCGGAGCCGCTCTCGCCGCGGCAGGCCGTTACCGAAAACAAGGCTGTCACGATAAATGCGGCAGCCGTTATGTAGATCAATATTCTTTTATAATTCAATTGTTATTGCCTTTCCGCTCCCGAGACTTTTCGGGACATCTATAAGACGCTGATTGCGGCTCCCGCGGAAATGAAGCTCGAGCGTTCTTTCCGCGAGCACAAAACGCCCATCGACAAGCACGTCCAGCAGCCCGAGCAGCTTCTTCACAAACGGCTCGGTCTCGCCCTTCTTAACGAGCTGCTCATACGTCCAGCCGGAATAGCTCATAAGGTGGTAACCGTCCGCTTTCAGCTTTTCGGCGAGCTCGGCGAGGGGCTCCGCCTGACAGAACGGTTCCCCTCCCGAGAACGTTACGCCCTTCGAGAGCGGGAACTGTTTTATCTTGTTGTATATCCTGTCCGTATCGGCGAGCCTGCCGCCCTCGAAATCGTGAGTTTCGGGGTTGTGGCAGCCCTCGCAGTTGTGCGGGCAGCCCTGCACAAAGATAGTGAAACGTATGCCGGGGCCGTCAACGTATGATTCGGGGATGAGCCCCGCAAGCCTTATCCTCATATCATTCGTACTCCCTGTTATTGGAAATGAACGCCCGCACGCGAAGCGGTACGCCGATGTCGGCGGCGCGTTCACGGCATTTTTCAAGCTCTTTCTCGCCGATGACATCGACCACCGTGAGCTTCACATCGGGAATGAACGAGTGAGTGACTATCGCGAAATTGAGCATCGAGTTGTACGACGGCAGCCCGAAGCGCGACTTCGTTATCTCGTAGTATTTGTCGGGGTCGGAGGCGTTGAGGCTTATCGAAAGGCTGTCTATTATGCCGCGCATGGAATACAGGTCGAATGTCGGGTGCATGAGCGACACAAGGCCGTTTGTATTCACGCGTATCCTCATACCCGTCTTTTCCTTGATGTATTTTGCCGTTTCGAGCAGATCCCACGGGCGCTCCATAGGCTCACCGAAGCCGCAGAAAACGACCTCGCCGTATTCCGACACATCGAGCGCATCGAACGCCTCTTTTATTTCGTCAACGCTCGGCTCGTGTTCAAGCCAGAGGCTATCGTTCTCGCCGACGGTCTCGTCGTTGTGACGTATGCAGAATGTGCAGTTACACGGGCATTTGTTGGTGATATTTGCGTACAGCGACCCGTTCAGGTCGTAGAATATCTTCATAGCTTTCATCGGAAGCACTTCCTTTCGCATATATTATAGCACATTTCAGTCGGATTGTAAAGGGATAATATTTTGATCCGGTCACCCATTTTACTCACCATACCATCAAAAGGCGACAGAAACAATTCACAATTCACAATTGTGGTGCGGCTCCGCCGCGATTTGAATCGTGACGAAGCTCGAAAGTTGCGCTCATATATTTTAATGCAGTTTTGAATCCAAAAATCCGCAGACGGCGGGTGTACCGCATACTACGGTGAGCACGCAGGGAATAATGAGCAGCAAGGCCGACTTTCCCTCAAACAGCGTACTCGTCATTGACATAAATTTCTCACGCTCTTTCTTGATCTCCGTAATGCGCACCAACGCTGCAATAAGCAGAACTGCCGAGAAAAAGCCGCATACAAGATAGAAGCCCATTCTCGGAAGATCGCGAAATCCCGCAAGAAAGCCGCATCTCGGATACAATTGTATGAACAGCAGTCCGAAGGCGGATAAAACAAGAGTCAGACCGACCGCCGCGGGCGCGGCAAAGAGCCGCTTCGTATTCGTTTCGATGCAGATGCCGATGAACGCCATAAGAAACGGCAGCCATACTCCGGCGCATACCGGAGCCATAAGGCATACATTATCAAGCGCCTGTTTATTCAGAAAACCGTCGCTGCAATAAAAAACTATCGGTCCCAAAAACGCCGAAACGGCCTCGGTGAGTGTTAACGCGATGAAATACGGCTTTATTCGTTTATTCATTTGAGCTCCCGTGTCAAATTTTCTCATCCCACATACATTATCCGCCCGGTCTCCTGGTCCACGGCGGCTTTACCGCTTCGCACCGCGCGGGAGATACCCATTGAGACCGCAAGCTCGCCCGCTTCGGTGGTACGCGCCGCGCCGAACAGCTTTACCGTTTCCTTCACAAGCTCCACGCGTTCGAGACTTACGGCTGTTTGCAGTATATACACCACCGCGGCGGAAATTTCCTCTGACGCGACATCATCGAGCTTTCGCTTCTCGCCGTTCACGCCGACTCCGCGGAATTGCTCGTACTGCGACGGATCCTGCGAGCGCTTCCACACAAAAACGGAACTGCCGCGCTCCGTCAAGGTAAGTCCAAGCGTATCGAATATCTCACCGAAACGCGCCTCCGCTTTCGCCGACTTCTTCATTCCGAACGAAGCGAGAACACAGTGCAGCAGCACTTCCCTGCTGACGGGAGCTTCAAACTCAACTGTGGCTTCTATGATGCGCTTTATCTGCGAGGTCGATCTGTTGTCAAAGTAATATTCGCTGTCGCCGATGACCTCAGGCACGAACGGAGCATAAACGTGGCTGTCTTCGCTTTCGGGAGCTTCCTCACGCTCGAATGTGATATTGCCGCGCTTTGCGGGAGCGGCTGCCGACGCGTAAAGCGTTTCGTCCCTCTGCGGTGAAACAGCACTTTTTATCTCACCTTCAAGCTCGTTTATCACCTTTTCGGGATTGTCGAGCCAGTCGAGAATGTGAACTGCCGCTATACTCCAGCCGAGCCCGGCGAGCACCGAGGGCTGTACGATATTGCGGTCGCGGGCATTGGTGAGACCGAAGTTCTTCTCGTTCTCACAGAGTATGCCGAGTATGTATTTCCCTTCGTTGTCGGGATCCACTATACCTATATCTATCTTGTAATCCGAGCTGCCTATGCCGCGTACAGTCCTGTGCCCGAGCTTTTCGAGCGAAGCCGAGACTTCCTCGGCAAAGGCGTTCTCCGCACGCTTATCGGAGGGTCTGTTTCTGACGGGAAGCGCAGATGCGCCCTTCGCGGCGAACTCGAGAAATCCCCGCAGACCTGCAATTCCCTCCGAACGCGAACGTGCGGTATCTATCTGCTCGGGGCGTATGACCGAGAACACGAGCATTTCCTTGCGGGCGCGGGATATCGCGACGTTGAGACGACGCCAGCCGCCGTCCTGGTTTACGGGGCCGAAATTCATCGAGACATTGCCGTCCTTGTCGGGGCCGTAGCCTATCGAGAAAAGTATCACATCGCGCTCGTCGCCCTGCACGTTTTCAAGGTTCTTTATCAGTATCGGTTCGTACATCTCATTCGCGCGGCTTTCGAGCTCGGGGTCGGCGCGAAGCCTCTCGGCGAGCAGGTCGTCTATCAGTATCTGCTGAATGATGTTGAAGGTGACAACGCCTATGCTGTCTTTGCAGAGCACGGGATCGGACAGGCGGCGCGCTATCTCTTCCACGACAGCCTCAGCCTCCGCGCGGTTCTGCTTGGTACCGCCCTTGTCGTAAAAGCCGTCAACGTGCACCCAGTTCACCTTTGAAACGAGGTCGTCCGGCGACGGGAACGTCCGCAGACTGTTGTCGTAGAAGCGGCTGTTGCTGAACGCTATAAGGCTCTCGTGGCGCGAGCGGTAATGCCAGAGCAGATGACGCTGCGGCATCGCGAGCGCAAGGCAGTCGTCGAGGACGCTGTCGAGGTCTTCCTTGTCGAAATTCTCCTCGTCGGTGCGATCGACCGTGAAGAACGATGTCGGGGGAAGCTGCTTCGGGTCGCCGACCACCACGACATTCTCGCCGCGCGCTATAGCTCCCACAGCCTCGCTGGTCGGGAGCTGCGACGCTTCATCGAATATGACGAGATCGAACTTACCGAATGACGGGTCTATGTACTGCGCCGCCGATATCGGGCTCATCAGCATACACGGGCAGAGCCGTCCGAGCAGGTTCGGTATGCTGTCGAAAAGCTTGCGTATCGACATTCCGCGAGCACCGCTTTTTATCGCTTTTTGCAGTATCGCGAGCTCGGAGGAGACTCCCGCCTTGCCGGACGAGGTATCCGGTATCCTTGCGGAAAGTCGTGCCGCAAGCTCCGCGACGGTAAGCTCGGAGAATCGGTCGGTGCATTCGCGGTATTTCTCCGCGGTACGCTCGAATCCCGCACCCTGAAAGGCTTTCAGCAGCGGCTCCGACGATATCGCGCCGGTCATCACGGACTTGCATACCGCCGCAGTGAATGCGGGTCTAACCGTGTCTTCATCGACTTTACCAGCCCTGTAGGCGTCGGTCACGACTTTAAGCCCGAGTGCGTTTGCGGAGCGCATCTTGTTTTCGAGCACGGCACGGTCGCGTAAGCTATCTACTGCACCGGAATATCCCGACACCTCGGCCTTCACGCTCTCAAAGAAATTATCGCCTCCGCAGACCGTAACGATATCGGCGGAAAATTCCGCTTTCATACGGCCGCATACGTCAAGCAGGTCAAAGAAGCGTATCTGCGCTTCATTGAGCGTTGCGGAGATTCCGCCGTTCACTCTGCATACCGCGGAGACCTGCTCCGGGGTCAGACCGCCGAGACGCGAACGTATCTCGAACGAGGCGGGGACTGCGTCGCGCAGCCTTGCAAACGCGGTATTGCCGCCGCGCCAGAGCTCGCCGAAATATTTTGTGACAGCGGGGTCGGCGTTTTCGGTCATTGCGCTCAGCTGTTTGTATTCGCACAGCGTCCCGAGTATCGCCATTATGTTGTCTTTGGTCACGAAAGCGGGGTCTTTCGCATACACCGCCAGCTCCTTCACCTGCTTGCCGGAGCCGAAGGTCTTGCCGAAAAATCCGCTCTGCTGCACTTTTTTCCAGTTTATCAGCGCAGTGTCCGCGTCGAATCTCCATACCCCCTGCTCGAACCTTTCGGAGTATTCCGCGCGTATCTGTGCACAGCGAAGCCCCGCGTCAATGATACCGTCCATTTCCGGGCGGACGCTCTCCGGGGCGCTGCCGTCGAGTATGCAGGGTATCAGCATTTCGTGTGCGGAAATGTCTTTCAGCAGCCCGAGGAGCTTTTCGATACCTTCCTTGTCGGTCGGCACGGTACAGCCGAGGACTTCCCCGAGCTTATCGTACGCATCCGCGGCATCTGCGGCCTTGTTTGCGAGCAGCTCGGAAAGCGTGTTCAGATTGCCGCGCTTTTCTATCGTGTATTCCGTCAGGCAGACATTTTTGAGCGGGGAATTTTCGAGCCCGCCAAGGTCTTTTCCCGCGGCTGACATATCGTTCACTGCCTCGAGCCATGCGGTATAGTCGGAAGCGGCTGCGCCTTTGACAAGCTCGTCCCCGAGAGTTATGAGCCCGTCGTATCGTTTTGCGCTCTCGTAGCCCGTTACCGCGTCATAGACGGACATTCCCGCGGCGCGTTCTTTATACAGCGCAGACATGGTGTCGTTGAGCTCGTTGCGCAGCTTGTGCAGACGTTCCGCGGTATCGGCATACTCTGCGGGTGACTTTATACGGGTCATCGACAGCGCTTCTTCAAGCTGCGACAATACCGCCCTTTTCTGCGACTTGTTGGAATGAAGCTCCAGACAGAACGGGTCGAGCCCGAGCTTTTTCAGGCGCTTCTGAACTACCGACAGCGCCGCCATTTTTTCCGCGACAAACAATACCGACTTGCCGTGGAAAAGCGCGTTGGCGATCATATTTGTGATAGTCTGGGATTTTCCCGTTCCCGGGGGGCCGTGCAGGACGAAGCTGCGGCCGAGTGACGCTTCATATATTGCCGCGAGCTGTGAGGAGTCCGCGCTCATCGGGACGGCAAGGTCGGACGGCTTTACCTTCTCGTCGAGCGCGTGGGGCGAAAGGTCTTCCTCCTCCGTCTCCCATTCCGTCCTGCCGGACATTAGGCTCGCGACGACCTTGTTCTTCGCGAGCTCGTCGGCGCGGTTGCGTATATCGTTCCACATTATGAAGCGGCTGAACGAGAACTGCCCGAGGAACGCGAATTCCTCGATATCCCAGCGCTTCTGCGACATTATAGCCTGCCGAACGGTACTGAACACGAGCGGGATATCCACGCCGTGCTCGTCGAGTGGGATCGGGTCGAGCCCGTTTATCTCGATGCCCTTGTCCTGCCGCAGCAGCTCGAGCAGGGTTATATTCATCTGCGTTTCCTCGCCGCGTATTTTAAGCGAGTACGACTTGTCCTGTATCTTTCTGACAAGATCCACGGGTATCAGTATCAGCGGGGCGTAGCGCGGCTTGACGCTCTTGTCGGTCTCGTACCAGCGCAGGAATCCCAGCGCGAGGTACAGCGTGTTCGCGCCGTTTTCCTCGAGGCTGACCTTTGCGTCGCGATGAAGCTTTTTCAGCGTCTTTTCGAGCGCGTCTTCTCTGATGAATGTACGCAGGCGGTGGTTTTTGAATTCCGACTCTGCTATCGAGGTTATCAGGTCTCGCTCGTTCTCGATCTCATACATTTTGCTGTCGGTCAGCGTGAAGGAATTCTCGGTCGGCGCAGGCATTATCCTGAAGCTCTCGCCGTCGGATATCTCGTCCTCAAGCTTGGCGAGGTCGGCGGTCATGAACTGAACGTTCGACACCGACGGACGGAAATTGAGCAGGCTGTTGCGCAGGCTCAGGTCAAGCAGCTTGCGCTCCCAGATCATCTGCTTCGTGAGCTCCCTTCCCTCGGCAAACCCGCCGCGCTTCGCCGTATCTATCAGACGCGGCTCGGACGTATCGACCGTTTCCCCGCCGCTGTAGCTGACCGCTTTATACTCACCGTTTTCGACCGTTCTCGCCGGTATCGGACGTATGCCGCTCCCGCGGCAGCGTCTTACATCTATCGCGTATCTGAACCTTCCGGGATCCTCGAGCGCATCGAGTGCGTGCTTCTCCGCGTGCGCGAAATCCTTGCCGCTGCCGGCCGTGAAGTCTGTGCACTCCACGACGCATATCTTGTCTATCCCCTCCGCGGTGCGCTTTCTGACCGCGGATACATCGTCCTCCACACAGTCGGCAAAGGTCTCGTCCTCCAGCCAGAAGCCCGCGAAGCAATGCCCCCCGATAAGTATTATCAGCGGGTTCAGCCATATCTGTTCAAGACAGGAGGCATACAGCAGCGTAAGGTCAATGCAGGTGCCCATTTTTCCCGAAAGAACGTCAAACGGCATTCTCACGCGCTGTCCGTTTTTCTCGAAATCGGCGGGCGGCATCGTATAAGCTATCCCCTCGCCGCACAGCGCCGTATATATCGCGGCAGCCTGCTTTTTTACGATGTTCGGGTCTTCCGACTGATAGCCCGTGAATGAGGGCGAGCCCGTCCATTCCCGCAATATCGCGCCGGCTTTCGAGATAATGTTCGATATCGCGGGATGATTGGGCGAGGTGAACGCCGAAAGCAGCTCGGGCATTATAAATGAGCCGCTCCACTGGTCATACGCGAGTATCTCGACGGGGATATTCTCCGCCGCGACAGTTTCGCCGTCCTGCTCGGCAGTTATGCGGATATTTCCCGCCTCTTTCTCGGTAAGCGCGAAGAGATAAGCCGCGCTGACGGCAATTTTTACCGGCGTTATCTCGACCGATCTTCCCGCGGCTATCACGGGCACCTCCTGCTCGAAGGGCTGCGAAAACGGCGGGTCGGACACTGCCTTCACAGTTATGTTCGCGGCATCCTCCGCACTTTCGTTCACGAGCCTTATCACCCGTACCGGCGGTATGCAGTTCTGCTGCATCGCGTAGCTGAATTTACCTGTAACTATGGCCTCTATTTTTATACCGTTGTTCATATCTTTCTTATCCTTTCGGTAAAATTACCCAATATTCAGTATATCATTATTTTATCAAAAAATCAAGGGGGTATGCCAAAGCCGGTTCTACTGCCATTATCGTAAAAAAGCCGCGAGATTTTATGCCGCGAAAACATTTACGATTTTTGGTGTAGAACTGTCAAACCTGCATTGACATTACGGTGAGTTTGTGATATCATATTTTCATAACACTATCTGCTTTTTAAGAAAACAGAAATGTAATGCTTCATTTCCGCTCAGGTTGTGAACAGCGATCTACATAACGAACAAAGGAGTGACATAAATGAACAAGGAAGAACTGAAGGAAGGATTCAGAAACGCGGGCGTCCGTGAGGGAATGGAGCTTGAAGTGCACAGCTCACTTTCAAGCTTCGGATATGTTGAGGGCGGCGCCCAAACCGTTATAGAAGCGCTTATCGAATGCGTCGGCAGCGGCGGCAGTATCTTTATGCCCGCACTGCGTCTCGGCCCACCGCTCGAGCTTACGGACGAGGACAGAAAAATGGGGCTCACCGTGAAGATAAAGGTGCTCCCGGAGGACGCGCCGCGAACCGATATGGGAATCATCGCCGATACATTCCGGAAGCGCGATGATGTTGTCACGGGAGAAGGCATAATACGCACCTCCGGGTGGGGCGTTCACGCCGGGAAGGCCGCGGAGGTCGGGCTTGACTATGTGATACACAACGGCGGGAAAGCGCTGCTCCTCGGCGTCGATATTTACAAGCTCACCGCCATGCACTATATGGAGGATATCCTCCCGAAGGACATAAGCGATATCTTCGCTTCTTCGGAGGAGATACTGAACAAATACCCTGCCGACGAATGGTTCACAGAAGCGGGAGAGCCGCCCGTGAAGCCGTGGTACACGATACAGGACGAGGCTTACCGCAGAGGACTTATCAGAGACGGACTTATCGGGAAATGCAGATATATGTTTTTCGATATACTCGATGTCGTGAGCATTTACCGTAAAGCGCTGGAGACCGACCCATACACGCTTTACGGGGTCTCCCGCAGATAGGATCGGAGCACGGTGTTCGTGCCATTCACGCTCCCCGCAGCTTCATCGAAGATATCAAAGAAAAAGGAGGAACACCCCACGGGTGCGGATCACGGATATGGATAAGAAGAAGATCGGCAGAAAGATACTGAGCGATGCCGGGCGGTTATCATTGTGTACTGCTGCCGGGGCGATCTTCGCGCTCAACCTAAATACATTTGTTCACACGGGAGGCCTGCTCCCGGGCGGGTTTTCCGGACTCACCATTCTGCTGCAGAACATATTCTCCGAATTTTTCGGCATTTCGGTACCATACAGCCCGGTATATATCTGTATGAACCTTATACCCGCAGCGATAGCGTTCAAAAAGATCGGCAAGCGGTTCACGATATTCTCATTCATAACGATAATCGTAATGTCTCTGCTGACCGATATCCTGCCGCATTATGAGGTAACATCGGATATGCTGCTGATAAGCGTTTTCGGCGGTATAATCAACGGATTTGCGACATCGCTGTGTCTTATCGCGGGTGCAACGAGCGGCGGCACGGATTTTATATCCATCGCTATATCGGAGAAATACCACATTGACGCTTTCAATTATATCCTTGCATTCAACGCGGTGCTGCTTTCGATCGACGGCTTTATGTTCGGCTGGGAAAAGGCGCTGTACTCGATAATATTCCAATATACCACAACACTGATAATTAATTTCCTGTACAAGCGCTACAAAAAGAACACAATGTTCATAGTCACGGAAAAGCCCCGCGAGGTCGCGGAAACGATAAATTCCCTCACCCGCCACGGCGCCACGCGCATAGACGCGCACGGAACTTATCGGGACTCAAGCAGACAGATGCTTTATTCCGTTGTCGGAACGGGTGAGCTTAAAAAGCTTATCCGGGAAATAAAAAAGATCGACCCGGACGCTTTCATAAATGTTATAAAGACCGACAGGCTTATCGGGAATTTCTATATCGCGCCGAACGATTGATAGTATCGGAACACAAAAGCGGGCAGCCGGAATTATCCGACAGCCCGTTTTTTGTGACTTATTCAAGTATAAGCTTGTTTTTATTTAACGTTATCGTACCCTTGCCGCAATCGCTGTCAAGCAGCAGCGAGCCGACAGAGTAGGGTCCCTTGAACGTCTTTGCGACTACCGCATTCTTGCCGCCCGCGGTAAGCTGCACCGGCGTCTTTCCGTCCTTCCCGACAAGCTTCAGCGTTATCGGCTCGGAGCCGCTCGTGATACCTTTCCCGGTGACTGCGAGCGACTGTAATGTAAGGTGAGTATCCGTTTCCGTGCAGTTCAGCTCCGCGCACGATACCGCACCGTTCGCTATGACCGTACCGTTCACGGTGAGCCTGCCGCCGGTCGTGAGAGCTCCCGCGGACACATCGGTTACAGTAAGGTCGTACTTGCCGGTCTTTATCGCTGTGGGAACGGTTCCCGCGGTGAGCGTTACATTGTTGAGCGTGAGCGGATATTTCGCTGTTATCGACCTGGTCTTTCCGAGGTCGAGCGTGGCTCCGCAGCCTATTATCGTGAGCGATTTAGCCTTTGCCGGAAGCGCGAATTTCGCGGCCGAGAGATCACCGTTCAGTATTACGGTGTAATCCTTCGAAGGATCTTTCATCTGCGACAAAGCGTGCTCCCATGACGGGCATTTCTCGCCGTTTAGCGTAAGCGCGCCGGGATATTCAGCCCTGACCTCCTTCTTGTAGAGGAACGCACCGAGCTTGCGGCCGTCCGCCGACTTTCCGACGATAAATACTTTCTTTGTGAGATCCTCCTTTTCGGTGTTCAGCACAGTCTCGCCGCCCGAAAGCTTCACATATTCTCCCTTGTCGTCCGCGAACGCCATATACAGCGCGGTCCTGATGTTTGTGAGCACTGTCTTCGGGAATGCGGTCTTACCGCCCTTCGATATCTTTACGACTGTGATGAACGCGGTGCCTACCGTGGTCTTGGCGGCTGCAGCGCCGCCCGAAAGCTTCACGTTCCCGTTCAGCTCGCCTATGCCGTTCAGCTTTTTGTTCACTGTCAGCGTATGTCCGTTATTCACGGCAGCCGAAACGAATGTCGTGATACTATCGGCTGTCATATCGCAGTTCAGCGCGATATACGATGTCGCTGTGCCGCTTATCGTTCCCGCGGCGAACGGCTTGTTTATGATGACCGAAGCACCCTTGGCGACCTTGAGGTTTATCGCTTTGCCCTTTGACTGAACGATATCGGCGTCGATCATCGTATCGGAAGGGATCGCCAGCGCATTGCCGCCGAGCTTCAATACCGCCCCGTTCGCGGTGACTATTCTCCACGATGCCGTATCGGTGAGAGCGAGGGATTTTTCTTCGGTGTCCTTACCTATTACAAGTGTCCAAAAGCCTGTCGTTTTCTCCTTCTTAAATTCCTTCATCGCAGCGGAAATGCTGTCGATCTTCTTGACGGTGTCACCGTTGATGAGGTAAATGCCGGGCGTTATCACGCTTATTTCAGCGGAATCCGCGTAATTGAGCGTTGTCGAGACCGCACGCACTCTGAACGTGCGCAGAACGTCGGAGACCCCGGTAACGGTGTATGAGGTACCGCCGATATCCGCTATCCTTGTATCTCCTTCATATATTTCGTAACCTGCCGAACCGTCGATCTCCTTCCACGAGAGCACAGCGTCGGTGCCCTGCAGCTTTACGGACACCTCGGGCATTGCGAGCGTTTCAGCGGTCCTTGTGACATCTCCGCAGCCGGGGCAGTATCTGAGCGTGCAGCCGCCTGCCGAGACCGTAGCCGCGACAGTGATATCGACCGCGTTTTCGTGGCTGCATTCTTCCTCGGCATCGGGCTTGGTGCCTGTGATCTTATATGTGACATAAGCCACGCCGGTATATTCTCCGATACCCGTTACAACTACCGTGTATTTGCCGGGGTCGCGCGTGTTGGTATATCCGGAAAGCTTGTAATCACGTTCGGGAACAAGCTTCTCGCCGTTATAAACAACGGTCGGCGAGACTTCTTTGTATTTACCGTTATACGCCCGGTCGGGTATGGTTATGACCGCGTTGCCGATATTCTTCTTCGCGTCGTAATGCGCTATGAATTCCACGGCGTTCTCATCGTCCCCGGTCGGGATATATGTCAGAGATACGGTACCCTTAGCGTCGGAAACGACATTATACGCGTAAAGAACGTTCGCGCGGGAGAAAAGCTCGTCCGTTTCTATCGTCTTTACACGGTAGAACATATATGTCTCGTTCGGGAGCATATTCGATACGGTGAAGCTGCACGCCGCGGGAGTATCATTGTCGGCGGCGGGAGCAGGCTCGTCGGGGTCTTCGGGTATCTCGGCTCCCGTCGGCTCGGGAAGCTCTTCCGCGTAGAGGTCGTCCTCCGGCAGAGCCTGATCCTCCGTCGCGGTGGGTACGACTTTGAGCTTGTCGCATTTATTGAATGCGCCGGTGCCTATCTTTTCATAGACCGTAGGCGAGATGCTCGTGAGCTCCTTGCAGCCGGAGAACGCATACGCGCCAATCTCGGTCACGGAGCTCGGGAGAGTTATCGCAGTCAGTCCCGTACAGTTGCGGAACATAGACACGGGTATGGCCGTTGTTCCCGACGCAAAGCTTATCCTGCTGCCGTCAAGGGACTTACAGCCGCTGAACATATACTGTGCTTCGGTAAGCTGTGACTTTATAGTTACCGTATTCAGCGCCTCGCAGCTGCTGAAAGCATAGCTGCCGGCCGCGGTAAGGGAAGCGGGGAGCTCAACGGAGGTCAGTCCCGCGCAGTGCGAGAATGCAGCCGAGCCCAATTCGGTGAGAGAATTCCCGAGCTTCAAGGTCTTTACGGAATCGCAGCCGTAAAACGCGTAAGTGCCTATCTCGGTCACTTTATCAATGAAAGACAGCGCGGAAAGCTTCGCGCAGCCGTAGAACATATACGGAGGTATGGTTTTTCCGGCATAAGTCAGGGCGTTGCCGTCAAGCGCGTCACAGCCGCTGAACATATACTGCGCGCTCGTAAGCTCGGAATTTATCTCCACTGTCTTTAACGATGTGCAGTCGGCAAATGCGCGGCTGCCGGCCTTGGTAAGTGCTGCGGGAAGCTCGATTTCCGTAAGGCTCGTACACTTGCAGAAAGCTTCCTTTCCTATGCTCCCGACATTCCTGCCGAACGTTACGGTCGCGAGCGAAGCGCATTCGCTGAACGCGTAGCTGCCTATCTGAACGATAGTGTCGGGTATCTTCACCGAAGTGATATTTGTTCCGCTGAACGCGCTCTCGCCTATCTCGGAGACAGTCTTTCCGCTGTCCTGCGAAGGTATCGTCACATCCTTGTCGGTGCCTTTATAGCCCGTGATCGTGAGCTTTCCGTCGTCGTTCTCGATAAACGTGAAGTTTTCATCGGTAACGGGCTTGCTGCCCGACTTTTTCAGCGACACGGATTCGTAATTCAGACCGTTTCTCTGGGGAATATAGGATATAGTATAGGTCTGATGTCTGTAAAGATTTTCATCATCCCAGAATTCACACTGCGCGGAGTTGGAGATGTGCTTGATCTCCACAGCGCCGTCGGTGAATTTTATCTCTCTTATGTATGTAGTATATTTGCAGCTGTCGGTCACCTTTACTGTGCCGCTCTTTATGAACTCGCCGGTATCGGCGTCCTTTACCATGACTTTCCACGGTTTAAGCGACGCGTCGAGCACATACAGATTCTGCTTGATGCCGGGATTGGCTTTCCACGAGGTATCCTTCTTGCCGATGAAATTGTAGTTCGGATAAGCGTCGGAGCCGACCATCGTGAAGTAGTAATTTTCGCCCGCCACAAGGCCGATCTCCACGACATCGCCGTTCTTGCCGGAAATATCCTTTACGAGCGAGCCGTTCGGGAATGTCCCTCTGTAGATGTTTATGTGGAATGTATTTCCGGTATCGCCGTCGCGGTCACATATCACGAGCTTGCAGTCTTTGGTGTAGTTGGTACATTCGCCTATGCCCATATCCCATGAGCCGTCTTTCCACCACGAAAGATGACAATACATAGGGTCACCGATATCAATTTTCAGAAGCTGCTGTTCTTCATCTATAAGCTCAAAGAAGAATTTTTCCTCGGCATCGAGTTCAAAGAAGAACTGCATACTTATACCGATACATACATTGCAGTCATGTCCGCTGTCATCATCAATAAAACATTTATCCACCGAGGCTTCAAGTTCAACACCGAATTTCGCAGTAAGACTGATATCGATCAGATCGGGCACTTCAGCAATTCCAAATGCGACCTTCAGACCTAACCAAACAGTCAGTGTTCCCTTTACTTCAAGCTCTATATTCGGTTCTTCGGTCGGGCCGCCTGTTATCCTCAACGGATCACCCTGCAAAGCAGTAATTATAAGATTGTAAGATCTTGTGATCTTGAAAGATATCTCAATATTCGCTTCAACACCTAAAACCAAAGAAATGCTAAGGTCAACACCAAATGCAAGCAAAGGAACTATAGAGAACTTTACAAGCGTGATCTCATCCTCGAAGCTAGCTTTTATAAGAAATTGCAGTACCGTATCATAATTGAGTCTGAGCTGTACTCTTGTTCTGATCCCATTATCATCGAAAATATAGCTGCCTATAGTCTCCCCTATGTCACAAAGACGCACGGAATACCCGATCTTGTGTATCGTAATACCGGATTTAACAGCTATCTCAAATGATGTTTCCGGTTCCGTTTCCGGCCCGGAGATCCATTTTTTCTTTTCTTCATCGGTAGCTTCTTCTAACTTATCGGCACCTTCCTTTGGGTCAGGAGCAAGCTTTTTCAGAGCGTCCTGCGTCTTTTTTACGCACTCATCTGTGCCTGTAAGATTGATTTTCCCTTCTTTCTCCGGATTCAAATGAAAATCTGCATCGCCAAGGGATATTGTTTCATTAATATATTTAGGATTGAATTCATAACCCAGATTTACATTCGGAACTTTCTCCCCATTTTTCCACTCTAAACTCACATACACATTGAAGTCAACTTCAAAATCCAATTCGCCCTCATGTATATCGATCCCGTCCTCGGAAGCTTCCTCCTCCGGCAGAGCGGCGTCCGGCTCGTTATCTTCATCGACAAGCAGCTCGCAGGTCTCGTCGTCGCTGTAGAGATACTGCTTGATCTTCTGTGCGTCCTCATAAAGCATAACGCCGGCAGAGCCCGTCTCCACGTTTATCTTGGTGAAACCGAGGATATCATCGAGCTCGATCTTCTCACCCTCGACAGTCACGGTATTGCCGACAGCGCTTATGTTCCTGACCTTCGCCATGATAAGGCCGAGCTTGCCGTATTCAAGGCTGAATTTCTCGCCTTTTTTGAGGCTCTTGACGTTATTGTCCGCGTTCTCGATAATATAGATACGCTTATCGTCGTCAGCGACCTTGACTTGATTATATCCCTTATTGCGCGGTATCCTTACCACATCTTCGCGATAGACCATAAAGTTATCGGTCTTATCATCGTCGAAATTATGTACGAGCTCCTTCGGGAAATCGTCGGTCGTGAGCTTGTTGAAAGCCTCCACCGCTTCCGTATGGTCATCGTTATCATACGAAGCGCACATCGGACTTCCGTCATTCGGGTCGATAAGGTATGCCTTGACAAGATAATGCTCCGGCAGCGAGTCAAACTTCACGCCTACCGCTTCATCGTCCTTGTGAACGACAGTGGTGCCGCTCATCAGCATACGCTCGCCGCTGTCGTTGTAGATGCCAATCATCAGGCTGCAGTCAGCTTCCGCGTAGAGCGCAGCCATAACGATGTTGTCCTTCACCTCAACATTGGTGATGCCGTAGCTGCCGCGGTAGCTCTCGTCCGTCACCGCGCCCGCTTCGTTCATATCCGTCTGCGCGTTGAGCAGGCTGCCGAGGGTATTGAGCGAGCCGAGCTGCGCGGAAACGGACGCTCTGTCGTCTTTTCCCGCGCCCTGCTTTTCGTCGGGCTGCGTACCGTCGTATGCGGCAGCCGTCACAATGCCTTCATCTGCCGCGGCCGGTACGGTCACCGACGTAACGCACATAGCGGCGGAGAGCAGCAAAGCGACGGAACGGGTCAGGACTTTTTTGATCTGCTTCATCTGTTTATCCTCCTGTGGTTCTTTCCGGAATGTTCACATTTTCTCTCGATATGAAACTGCTGACATTCAAATGATAAGTTATTATAACATATATTCCAATAATAATCAAGGGGAAACCGAATATTCAGGTCTTCCCCGTCTTGCAAAACGACTTCTCTTTTGAAAGCGCTTTTCGGAGATGCCGTTATGCCTTTTTATTGCGCATTTTCATCTTGATCTTCACGATCGGAACGGAGATCAGTACCGAGACCGCCATCACGACGATACCGCCGGCTATAATGATAAGCGGCGAGTATATATCCTCAATATCGAGCAGCATAAAGGCAGTTACAGTATAAGCAATGATAAGCCATTGAATAATGTAGATGATCTTCATATTGTCACTGCAATACCCGATGAACCTGCCGATAGGTCTTTCCGCGGTCTTCCCGAACAGAAAATGACAAGCGCCGAGCACAAATACGATAATCGGGGCTATCCAGAGAACCGACACTATATTTTGATGATAATATGTATCTTCATACAAAGCATAAATATTCCGGATATCATATCCCACATACAAAAGCCCCGCGGTAAATGCCGCGAAGAAACCGGCCGAAGAGATCATCAGCTTTCCGTACAATTTACTCTTATCGTTACACTTCATCAAAAACTCGCCGAAAACCATTCCCATTGCCGGGTAGATGAGCCATACAGTGAGCGGAAAGGAAGTCAGCCGACCTGTTGGTACAAACAGACCGATAAGACCTTGTATCACGCCGGGCTGCATAGGAAGCTTTGTGCTCCACATCCCCGCAGCCTGCAAAAGTACGGATATCCCGAGTATATGTACGGGGAACAGCTTTATTTTTTTCATAAGCCCGACGGTAATATAAGCCATTCCGGAAAATATCAGAAGATCAACACACAAGAAGCTGTCGATAAGATCCGGGTTTTCGACGATCCCCGCAGCGTAGCCTATCAGCTGCTGCACCGTATGTCTGAAAAAATTCAGCAGATATCCTGTCAGCATGAGTATCCCGCCGTGCTTTATAAGATCTGCGGGGGTACTTTTCCGTCTATATATCATACCGATGCCCATTGCAAACATAAATACCGGTTCGGCAAGCGGTCCGCCGATGAATTCGATCGCGTTCCTGAAAAACGAATCCGGGAAAACGTGTTCACAGTCATAGCCGCTTAACTGCTGATAGAAATTAACAATTACCATAAAGGTGACAGCAAAGAACTTTACGGCATCTGCCTCAAGCTGTCTCCCCGTATTTAATTTTTTTTCTGTTAATGACACCTCCATATCCATACCCCCCATTTTTTATATCGGGGCTCCTCAGAGATCCTCTTACCGCCAAGTCCGGAAGATCTCTCAAAAGGAGCCCTATCATCTTTTTACCCGTCATTGATGCCGGGAACTTAATGTGATCTATGCGCGCTTTGCCTTGTGGTATGTCTTCTTGCCCTTTTTGATGATGACTTGATCGTCAATGGTTATCATTGATGTGGGGTCTTCGATAAGGACGTC
>JAFTAG010000232.1 GCA_017458655.1 Ruminiclostridium sp.
GCCGATAGAGAAGCCTACTGCGGGGATATTCTCACCGGTGAAGCGCCCGATCAGCCCGTCGTAACGGCCGCCGCCGGCTATCGTCCCGCCGAACTTCTCACTTGCCACCTCGAACACGGTGCCGGTGTAATATCCCTGCCCGCGGACGAGCGACGGGTCATACACGACATCGTACTCATCGGAAAGCTTGTTCGCGGTATCGATGATCGTGCGGAGCTGCACGAACGTCTCTTTTGCGCCGTCAGAGCAGTATTTCTCCATATCGTCGAGGGTGAGCCTGCCCTTTTCGAGCAGCTCGCGCAGCGCAGTTACCGCGTTCTCGGGCATTTCTTTCTCGCGAAGTTCCGCGCACACGCCGTCGGCACCTATCTTATCGAGCTTGTCGAAGGACACGGACACGGTATCGAGCGAATCCTCGGGAAATCCCATAGTTTTCAGCGAATCGCGAAGTATGCGGCGGTCATTCACGCGGACGAAGAATTTCCCGATACCGAGCCTGCCGAGCGCCTTTGCGGTCACGGAGATAAGCTCGATCTCGGAGCATATCGAATCCGACCCGAGAATGTCTATATCGCACTGCACGAACTCGCGCAGTCTGCCGCGCTGGGGACGCTCCGCGCGATAGACTTTGTCTATCTGTATGCACTTGAACGGCGTGGGGAGGCTGCTGCGGTTATTGGCGTAATATCTCGACAGCGGCAGAGTCAAATCATACCGCAGACCGAGGTCGCAAAGCTCCTTCTCGTCAACGGGGCTCTGCGCGAGTGCCGCTTCAAGCTTTTCCCCGCGCTTGAGTATCTTGAATATGAGGTTAAGGTTGTCGCCGCCGTCGCTCTTGTCAAGGTTCTCCGCGCTTTCCACCGCAGGCGTGTATATGCGGGTAAATCCGCATTTCGTGTATGTTTCAAGTATCAGCGACATCAGCGTGTCGCGCTGCGCCGCCGCTTCCGGCAGGTATTCCTGCATACCTTTCTGAGGCTTTATGTTCATAGTATTGATCCTTTCCTGATGAAGATAACGCAATTGTCTCCCCCGCCTCCGGCGGGGGAGACAATTGCAATACTGTATAAACAGTATATCACAAACTTTCTGCAATGTCAAGAAAACAAGACCATTCCGATATCGCGGATTGGCCTTGTCGCAGAAACTCTGTCAATATATTATCATTGGGTCCAGCGTCACGCCGGCGCCGGGGTCTCGGGGGCGGCGTTAGCCCCCGAGCGGGTGCGGGTCAATGCAGGATGCATTGAGTGCTTGCTCCAAACGTCGCATGGATGCGGCGCTACAAGGCAAGCACATAGGGCTCCGCAGTCTGTGTCATTTCTCTGCCCTCTCACCTGTCTTCCTCATGGTGCTGCTTTTTGACCTCGTACATCTTCTGGTCGCCGAGGTTCATAAACTCGTCGACGTCGGTATTGGAGCCGTCGTGGGTGACAACGCCGATACTCATAGTAACGGGGAGGGCGTCCGCCGTGAAAATGCGCTGTATAGTGTTTTCGATATTGCTGCAATAACCCTTGATATCCTCTTCGCTGAGTATGCCGTCCACAACAAGCGCGAATTCATCGCCGCCGAGCCTTGCGGAAACAGCCTTCGGGAAGCGGGTCTTGATTATCTGCGATGTCCTTATGAGCACCTCGTCGCCCTTTGCGTGACCGTAATGGTCATTGACGTACTTGAAGCGGTCGAGATCCATATAGAACAGCGTCATCGGCTTATTTGTGTTCTCGCTGAGATAATTATAGAAATAGCGGCGGTTATACATACCGGTGAGCATATCGGTGTTCGCTGCCTTGAACATGGATTCCTCATACTCGCGCTCCACCGTGACATTATTCATCAGCAGGAAATACCCCGAAACGTTGTTGAAAAAGTCGCGTATCTCCTGCATTGTGACCACATAGATGCTTTCGCCCTTGCTGTTCCGGTCATATATCCTGTATTCGCGGGACGTGTAGTGCTTCTCGTCGTTTACCTCGCCGTCGTTTGCGGGGGTGAGTGTCTGTGTCTTCCAGCTCTCGTAGTCGAAGTCCGCTGCTTCGTCCGCAGTAAGCCCGGCTATCTTCATAAACGCTTCGTTCATTTTCACGACCTTCATATCCGCGGTGAAAATGACCATAGGGAACGGGAGATTTTCGACAAGTATCGACAGCTCGATGCCGAGATTGGAGAAGTTGGTGACATCGTGGCCGACTCCGACCGTACCGAAGACATTGCCGAACATATCAAATACCGGGGTCTTGTAGGTCGTGAACTGCTTCATGCCCTCGCGGGTCTTGACAGGCTCGTCACAGATGTATGTCTTGCCTGTCCTTATCGCGGTCTCCTCGGATTCCGCACAGGCAAACTCGTTGCCCTCGGCGGGTCTGGGAGCATCCCATATATAGAAATGGTCACGGCCGATAATGTCCTCGCGCTTTTTGTGGACGATCTCGGTAAATGCTTTGTTCACCATCATGTGCATACCGTCAAGGCGCTTGTACCAGAGCATATCGGGTACGGTATCTATCGTCGTGTAAAGGGTTTGCTCGTAGAACCACGCGTTAAAGCTCGCGGAGACGTTCCCGAGCATTCTCTCGAAGCGCTTCGTTATCTCCTCGGGGTCGTCGGTGTCCCACACGTCCTCAAGCTCGTCGGTAAGCTTCATTTTACCGATAAAGATAAAGCGGAGGTTATGTCTGGCAAGTCCGGTGAGCTGCCTTATCCTGTCGGGGTCGTCGGTTATCACGAGATGCGCGTGATCCTCCGGGAATTCGGTAACCGCTCCGTCTGTCTTTTCGGAAAAATCAAGAATGATGTTCTGCGGCTCGAACGCTTCTTTCAGAGCTTTTACGAAGCGCTCGTCCTTCAGTTCGGCATAGACTGTGATAGTATAATTCATCATATCTGTGAATTTTACGCCTCCCGTTATATCATTGGGTATATACAATTTAGATTATATCACGGAGTTTTGATTTTGTCAAGTTTTGGGA
>JAFTAG010000233.1 GCA_017458655.1 Ruminiclostridium sp.
AGCATTTTATCCTATATTTACTTCACTCCCGCAACCTTCTTTGACAAGACGGCGATACGCGTCCTTTAGCGGCTCGGTACGAGACGCCATACTTCTCCGTCGCTTCGGACGGAAAGCAGGTCGCCACGCAGGCAGAGACCTTCAAAAGCGGCACAAGTTTTCTTGCGGGCGAAAAGAAGACCGAGCTGCACCCGGCGGGCGATCGTCGCCCCCGGCGAAAAGGAACTGCATAACGGGGAGGGGGCAGGGGGTGGGGCTTTTCTTTTTTGCACAAAAAATTTTACAGCTATTGCAATTTTTGGTGAAATATGATATAATATAATAGTATGATAACGTTATCATAACAAGATCGGAGGTAGCTTATGCCTATGAACGATAATATCAGCGGCTGCATCGGCAGATTTCTGCGTACAGCGGCAGTCCGCGACCTTAAGGATGATGATTTCCGCGAATTGTGCGAGGCTCTGAATGTATCAAAGCTGTATTACGACATCGACCTCGGCGACGGTGGAAGATACCGCGATCATCTTACAAAGAAGCGCGTTTTCTCGGAGAATGAGATCGACGGCAAGATAATGCTCTACGATAACGGCGAAAAGACCGACCTCAGGCTCATCTATCCATACTACTATGAAGGGCTCGAGTATGTCCACGCATACACCGAGTTCCGCGAGGGCATAACGCTCGGAGATGTTGACAGCGAGGTTTTCCAGCTTGCGGCCGACCTTGTGTATCTTATCGCGAGCCGCCAGAATATGCGCTCCATGCTCGACTTCGCGGAAATGACCGACGCACAGACGGGCATACCGAATGTCGTGCATATCGGAAGGCGATTCGCCGAGGCTATCAGACGTATCCCGCCGGAAAACTTTTTTGTTATGTACATCAACCTGCAGAACTTCAAGTATATAAACGAGACTGCGGGCGCAAAATGCGGCGACGAGGCTATCGTGCAGTATTCCCGCATTCTCCCGACGCTTACCGACCCCGACGAGTGCGTATGCCGTATGGGCGGGGATAATTTCGCCATGTATTTGAAGAAGGAGCATCTTTCCGACACGCTCAGAAAGCTCGAAAGCATATCTATCGGGCATCTTGATACCGCTCCCGGGCGCTCGTTCGAGATATCCTCGTGGATAGGGATAACAGAGATAGCCAAGGGAGATACACGTCCGTTCAACATACACCTTGACGAAGCCGCTATCGCCTGCAGCATCGGCAAGACGAGGCTCAAACGCAGCGTCGTGTTCTACACCGAGGAGCTTAAAATGATGATGAACCGCGGTCGGGAAATTATGGCGATGTTCCGGCCGGCCGTAAGGAACCGCGAGTTCCTCCCGTTCTTTCAGGCGAAGGTGGATATGCGCACCGGCGAGCTTGTTGGATTTGAAGCGCTCTGTCGCTGGATGCACGAAGGCCGCTTCATTTATCCGAACCAGTTCATTCCCGTGCTTGACAAGGAGGGGCTTATCCACGAGCTCGATATGGCGATATTCCGCGAGACCTGCGCGTCTATAAAGCACTGGAAGGATATGGGGCTGACCCCTCCGCGCATTTCGAGCAATTTTTCGAGGAAGAACCTGTTTGTCCCGGGTATCGAGAGCAAGATATTCGATGTGATAAAGGAAAACGGGATAGATGTCAGCGATATCGAGATAGAGATAACGGAAAGCGTCAAGGAAGCCGAGACCGACAGGCTTATAGATTTTGTCAGGAATTTAAAGGAGCTCGGACTGCATATATCCATAGATGATTTCGGAACGGGCTACTCATCGCTGATGCTGATACATAATATAGATGCCGATGTGATAAAGATCGACAAGAGCTTTATCGACAACATTCCCGGCGACCACAAGTCCGAGGTGCTTATCGAAAGCATAATCAGCATAGCCCACAACCTCGATATGCAGCTTATCGCCGAGGGCGTCGAGACCGCCGAGCAAGGCCGCGAGCTGCTCAAACTCGGCTGCCCCAACGCACAGGGCTATTTCTACAGCAAGCCCGCCTCCTTCGATGAAGCCACCGAGCTTATCAGAAACCCGCCTTTCAAGCCGATAGAGAGTTGACGCTCGAGAGGGCACAGAGGCCGCTATCGCTTGAGAGGGCACAGAGGTCGCTATCGCTCGAGAGAAGCGCTGACGCGCTTGGGGAAGGGAAACCTTTTGTGTACAAAAGGTTTCCCTCCCCCAAACCCCCACCTTTCCAAAAAACTTGTATTGGCTTCGCAGTTAAGCTTACAGTAACTGCTCCTGTTGTGAGGTTTGTGCAGATTTGTCACAAGGGCTCACAAAAACCACAAAGTATCACAAAAAGAACAGCACTGTACAAATTGCACGGTGCTGTTTTGTGTATATCAGATGTATCTTATAACAGGAGCAGAAACTGTCAAATTCAACTGCGGAGCCAATACAGTTTTTTCGGAAGAGTGGGGGTCTGGGGACGGCTTCCGTCTGGGGGAGAGGAACCCTTTCTTCCAAGAAAGGGTTCCTTTTCCCCATGTGGCTCGCCCTCAGGCGAGACACGTTTCTCGAGCGTCAGCGACTCTCTCACGTCTCGAGCGTCAGCGGCCTCTGTGCTCTCACACTCCGGTTCTGCCCAATCTCTCGTTGATCTCGCGGAGCTCCTGCTGGGTGGCGGCTCGGCGGGTGGTAGCCCGGGGGTTGACGGCGAGGGTGGCGACGTTATCGGCGAGCTGGCGGAGGGTAGTGGAGACGCGCTCGTTAACGGGATCGGAGCTTTTGGCGCGGACATTGGCGGACTGCAGGAGCAGCAGCAGGCGGGTGAGCTCCATACCGCAGAACGATGTGAAATCGACGACATTCTCGGGGGTGACGTGGTCGTCGTGATGAAGTATCAGGAACAGAATGCGGTCTATCAGCGACCGGTCGGCCTCGTAATCGTCCTCGAAGATGTCCTTTGCGAGCATGACTCCGCGCTCCTGATGCCCGTAGAACGTCATATAATCGCCCCTGTCGGCGGCGCAGTCGGGCTTTCCTATCGAATGCAGCAGCAGCGCGAGTCTTACCGCGTAATCCGGGAACGCGTAGCCCACAGCCTTTACCGTATGCTCATAGAGCGTGTATTCCTGGTATTCGCTTTTCTGATCAAAGCCGTACTGCGGGCGCAGCGGCGGGAAAATGCGGAATACCACCTCGCGGAAGCTCATCAGCGTTTCCGTGATTCTCCTGCCGAGGATTATCCGCCTGAAATAGCGGGTTATCTCCGACGGCATCATCATATCTATCAGCTCGGCGTTGTCATTTATATTGCGGAGCGTGTAGGGGCTCATATCGGCTTCGGCGCGGGCGTGCTTCTGCATCGCTATCAGTATGCACTCGGGGTTCTCGCGCAGGGCTTCAATGACCACCTTCTGCGGGGTCTCCTTCTTCGACTTTATTTTCGACTGCTCGAATTCGAGCTGCTCGTACTTCTCCTCATCTATGGCGCGCAGAATGGTCTTTTCCGCGGTAATGCAGGACAGACCCTTGAAGCAGTCGTAAATGCCCGAGTCGGGATTGTACGCCACCGCCTCGGAGGTGAATGTGCGGCGGTGAAGATCCTCGTCTATCGTCTTGCAGTAGATAGGCTTGCCGCTGCCGTCGATGCGGGAGCGGTACGGAGCCACGGAAATGCCCATAGCACCGTTGATTATGATGAGCTCGCCGCGGCTGAGCAGATCCTCGCGCGTCTTGAATTTCTCGTCAAAGATCGCGATAATGCGGTCAAGAGAGGCGTTGCAGGCAATATCAAAGTCCATTACGCGCTCGCCGAGCACCATCATATTCACGCAGTCGCCGACAAGATACGACGTGTAGGTGTGCGCTTTGAGCAGGTCGAGTATCTCCATTACCGGCTTCGGAACGTCAAGCTTTGTGGTAAGGTCGCCCTTCGGCGGCTCGTCCGAGAACATCGGGAGCTGCGCGGTGTCAACGGGCTTCGCCTGTTCCCCGGAGGGCTCGGCGGCCGGAGCGGGCTGCTCGGGCTGTTCCGACCGCTCGGGTTTCTTCGGCGGCTCATAGACCTTCATCGGGGCATCATAAAACTCGTCGAATTCTTCGAGATCGTCGTCGTATTCGCCGTGGTCGCCGTAAATGTCGTCCTCGATGTATTCCTCGTAATCCTCGTAGCCGTACTCTTCCTCGTCTTCTTCAAATTCCTCGTAGAGCCGGTCGATGTCAATTTTCTTGTTATCCAATTTTTACCTCCGTGGTCTTGTGCGGCGGCGCTTTCGCGCATGGGTCGGAACTGCGCAAACGGCAGCGTGACGCTGCACCCGGTATTTTTATATATGTTTTGTCTTGCAATTTGTCCCGATAATGTGTATAATATTGTAAGATGTTATTGTTATCGAAAGGAATTATCTATGACCGAAATACAAAGTGACAACGCGCCCGTAAAGGCCATACTCGCCGCGCTCGATACGGGGGAATATGACGCGGAAAGCTCGATGAAGGAGCTCGAAGAGCTTGCGGGAACGGCAAATGCCGAGGCAGTCGCAAGCGTTATACAGAAGCGCCCCGCGCCCGACAGCGCCACCGTGCTCGGCGAGGGGAAGATAAACGAGCTCGCGGAGCTTGCCGAGGCTCTTGAAGCAAAGCTTGTGATATTCGATACCGAGCTTACCGCGGGCGAGATACGCAATATAGAGGATATCGTGAAAGTCCGCGTTATCGACAGGACTATGCTTATTCTTGATATTTTTGCGGGGCGTGCGGTCTCCAACGAGGGCAAGCTGCAGGTCGAGCTCGCGCAGCTCAAATACCGGCTCCCGCGGCTTATGGGGATAGGCAGATCGCTGTCGAGGCTGGGCGGCGGTATCGGAACGCGAGGCCCCGGTGAAAAGCAGCTCGAGACGGACAGGCGGCATATCCGGCACCGCATAGAGAAGCTCGAAGCCGACCTGAAGGAGCTGGAGACCCGCCGCGATCGTTCACGCCGCCGCCGCAGGAAGGACAACGTGCTGACAGCGGCGATAGTGGGCTACACCAACGCGGGGAAATCCACGCTGCTCAACCGCCTTACCGACGCGGGAGTGCTCGCCGAGGACAAGCTTTTCGCGACGCTCGACTTGACTTCGCGGGCGGTGGAGCTCCCCGACGGCCGGACTGTCATCATCATTGACACGGTGGGGCTGATACGGCGGCTGCCGCATCATCTTGTCGAGGCATTCCGCTCAACGCTTGAAGAAGCCGCGAGCGCGGACATCATACTGCACGTTTCGGACATATCCGACCCGGAGGTGAAGGACAAGACGCTCACCACGCAGAAGCTGCTGGCTGAGCTGGGGTGCGGGGAAATTCCCGTTATCAACGTTCTGAACAAGTCGGACACCGTGGATTACGACATTCCCGAGGACGACACGACGGTGTGCATTTCCGCGAAAACGGGCGCCGGTATCGACCGAATGCTCGCTCTTATCGCGAAGGCTCTGCCCGAGAGCTCGAAGCGAATGACGCTGCTGATACCCTATGACAAGGCGGGATTTTCCGCGGAGATACGCGGTACGGGGAAGATACTTTCCGAGGAATACCGCGAAGACGGCATTCTCACCGAAGCTCTTGTGGATATCTCGCTTGCTGCGAGAGCGGCAGAGTTTGTCGTTACCGGCAAGCAGAACACGCATTGATAATTAATAATTAATAATTGTGGAGTCGCTTCGCGACTTATTTGAATCGTGACGAGATCCGAGAGCCTTGTATATAGCTCTATGGTGAGTTATCCGGGAAATCATATTTATTATAACATCTTTTATTGTGTTTGTCAACACGGCGCGGCCTTGCGGAAACCAAGAAAAACAGCACTGTACAAATTGCACGGTGCTGTTTTTATTTAGCTGTATCTCACAACAGGAGCAGTTACTGTAAGCTTAACTGCGAAGCCGATACAAGTTTTTTGGAAAGAGAGGGGCTGGGGGCGGCTTCCGCCTTCGGGGGAGAGGAGAACCTTTTGTTCACAAAAGGTTTCCTCTCCCCCGATCGCGTCAGCGCTTCTCTCGAGCGTAAGCGGCCTCTGTGCTCTCTCGAGCGTAAGCGGCCTCTGTGCCCTCTCGAGCGTCAGCGGCCTCTGCGCTCACTTGATCTTTCTGAACACGGGGATAACGTCTAACGGAGCGGGGACGGTGACGAAGCGGCCGCCCTCGACGATCTGCTTATCCTCGATGCTTTCCCATGTGCCGGCGGGGAGGTAGAGTGTACGCTCGCGGGCGCCGAGCTCGAGGACGGGAGCCACGAGGTACTGCGAGCCGAACATATACTGGTCGGGGAGATCCCAGCACTGCTTATCGTCGGGGAACTCGAAGAACATCGTTCTTATGAGCGGCGCGCCGGTCTTTGAGGTCTCCTCCATGAGCGAAGCTATGTAGTCTTTGAGGGATTCGCGGACACCGAGGTACTTCTTCATTATATTGAAGCACTCGTCGCCGTAGCTCCAGAGCTCGTTCGGGTGGCCGGTGTAGAGATAGCCGCCGCCGAAATCGCGGTCGTCGAGGGCGGGGATATCCCAGTTAGGGCCTCTGTCGCCGTGCATACGGAGAATGGGGCAGAAGGCGCCGTACTGATACCAGCGTATGAGGAGCTCCACAAAGTCGGGATCCTTCCAGTCATCGGTCATAAAGCCGCCGATGTCGGTAGTCCACCACGGAATGCCCGCGAGACCCATATTCTGACCTGCGATGACCTGATCTCTGAACGACTCGAAGTTGGACTGTATATCGCCCGTCCAGACGAGACCGCGGTACTTCTGTGAGCCGACCCACGCGGAGCGTATAAGGCTGACAAAGTCCTTCTCGCCGTCGGCTGTGAGACCGTCACAGAAGGCTTTCAGATACATCTTCGGGTATTCGCAGCCCACCTTTGAGCCGCGGCCGCTGTAGTAGCGGAAATTCTCAAAATCATAGCAAACGCTGTCGGGCTCGGAGTTGTCCAGCCAGAACAGGTCTATGCCGAGATCGCGGTAATTCTTTTTGCAGCAATCCCAGACGAATTTCTGTGCCTCGGGATTGAAGAAATCCACGGTCGCGCAGTCGCCCTGATAATCGTATGTCTGGAGCGAGCCTATGTCGGTGGAACTGATAAGACCGTGCTGTTCCATTTTGTAGTAGTTCTCGCTGCGCTTATCGACGGACGGCCATACGGACACCATTATCTTCGTGCCCATACCGTGTATCTCATCGACCATGGCTTTGAGCTTGTCCTTCGGCCAGTATTTCTCGTCGAACTTCCAGTCGCCCTGATACGGCCAGTGGAAGAAGTCGATCACGATAACGTCAAGGTGTATGCCGAGCTCCTTGTATTTGCGGGCGACCTCGAGGGCTTCCTCGGGGGTGCGGTAGCGCAGCTTGCACTGCCACAGGCCGAGATAGTTCTTGCTCAGCACGGGAGCGCGGCCTACGCATTCCGTGTAGTTCTCTACTATTTTCGCAGGGGTATCTTCCGCGGTTATCCAGTAGTCGATCATATCCGACTCGGTGGACACCCACTTTGTGATGTTCTTTCCGAACGCAGCCTCGCCGGTCGCGGGATTGTTCCACAGCATACCGTAGCCCCTGTCGGAAACAACGAACGGTATAGTCACCTGCGAGTTGCGCTGTTCGAGCGGGAGAACTGTGCCTTTCAGGTCGAGAATGGGCATCTGATACTGACCCATACCGAAAAGCTTCTCGTCCGGGTCGGATTCAAACCGTACCGTGATCCTGAAATCGTCGGAGGAGTTGCCCTTATATTCGCGGGAAACGATCTTGTAGCAGATCGGGTGCTTGCGTATCGAGCCGCCGTAGCTGCTGTAGTATTCCTGCAAAATAAGTTTGTCGTCGCGGTAGAAGCAGATAATGCCCACCGGATTTACGGTGGCCTTTATCCTGCCGTTGGTTATCACGGCATTCATCTCCTCGGCGTTGATGCTGACTTTTCCGTCGTGGGAAACGGGTTCGGTGAGCGCGTGCTCGTGCGCGGGAAGCTTCGGGAGCCTCGCTGCCCTTACGCGAAGCGCGTTCTTTCCCCAGCCCTCGATGCGGACAGTCTCGTCGCGCAGCCTCATCACAAGTGCGCCGTTGTCGTCATAAAATCTTATCATTTTTGTGAGCTCCTTTACGATGCAAATACTATAAGTATATTGTAAACGATTGCAGGGAAAAAGTCAATAGGTTTGGGAAATTTTGTGACGGTGATCATGGATTTTTAGGTACTGCTCCTTATGACCGGTCGTTATCCGGTTGTCAAGGGCGTCCAAAAATATTTTTTCGGAGCCTCCCATTGACAACAGGATTGCGGCTGTGCTTAGCATTTGCCTTATATGGCGGCATCCGTGCCGCCCTTTGAGCAAATGCGCAATGCATCCTGCATTGGTCGGCTGCGCCGACGGGGCTGGGTGGGAAGGCGGCGACGGCCGCACCGAATCCGCGTCGAAAGTCTCTGCGAATTGATAGTATCTGCCCGCGCCTGTAAAAAACAGTTGCAAGTTCTACAAAAACCTGCTATAATAAGAATGGTATTCTATCTCATTAATCAGATAGCTGCGAGCTGTCGGAGCGGCAGTGCCTGTAGAGTCTGTACACAGCTGTCGGGAAAATCGCCGCCTGCCGGAGAGTTTCGGGTCTGTATTTGCTCCGGCGGCGGATTGGGTGCAGCGTGTCACTGGGTTGTCGTTTGTAGGCGCGCATCCGTGCGCGCTTTGACGACAACCTGCACTGCATTCTGCAGTGGCTGCCGGAGGGCGTCGAGGGTGTCTCCCCTACAGGGGAGGTGGCACGAAGTGCCAGAGGGGCTGACTGACAGACCGACGTAAGCCCCCTTCGCGGGGGTCCGGGGGCAGAGCCCCCGTCTCACACGCTCTTGCTCTCTTATCTCTCTGCTCTCTCAACTTTCTGAAAAAATCTCTCATATCTCTGCAACCTTTTGGAAAAAAATGCGTCTTTATTTATAGGAGGGGAAAATAATGGACGACAACACTATAGTGGAAATGTACTTTCAGCGGAATGAGGCCGCTCTGCGGGAAACGCAGACCAAGTATGGGCGCTATCTTTTCGGCGTCGCCTACAACATTCTCGCGAACAACGAGGACTGCTCGGAATGTCTCAACGATACATATCTGAACGCGTGGAACAGTATCCCGCCGACCCGCCCTCTCCGGCTCGGGTGCTACCTCGCGGCGGTGATGCGCAACATCGCGATATCACGTTTCAGACGCGAGCATACTAAGTCGCGCGCGGGCTCGCAGTATGCGGTATCTCTCGATGAGCTGGAGGAATGCGTATCGGGCGGGGTGCTTCCCGACCGGGTGGTGGATTCACAGCTTATCGGCAAATGTATCAGCGACTGGCTGCGGATATTGTCGAGCGAGGTGCGCATTATCTTTGTGTGCAGGTATTTCTACTGCGACTCGGTGCACGATATCGCAAGCCGTATGGGACTCAACGAGAATACCGTGAAGAGCACTCTTATGCGGGCTCGGCAGGGTCTGAAAGCTTATCTTATCAAGGAGGGGTTTGATGTATGAAAAAGGAAGAACTGTCCGACGCTGTCGGAAATCTGGACGAAGATATAATAAACGAGGCGGGTGCCGTTCGTGAGAGCGTTCCCGCAAAAACAAGCAAAAAGCCGCTGTTTATCGGCATAATATCGGGTATCGCGGCTGTTGCGGCCGTTGTCGCGGGCATCATATTCGTTCCGAAGCTGATGACCGGCGGAGAGATCGGTGTGACCGATACCACGGCGGTGACAAGCTATGAGCAGCCGACGGAGCACGCTGTCACAACGACGGTGGCCACTCCCGCCGTGACAGCGTCCGCGCTGGATTCGGAGCCGGATATCTACCAGACTATGTCCGCGAGGACTCTTTCGGGCAGCAGTATCGTCAAGAGCGTTTACGCGTCGCAGACGGTAGGCGGCAGCATCGCCGTAAAGTCCGACCTGATGATAGATCTTTATAAAGAGACAAGCGAGGAGGCCCTGCGGAATATCCTTAAGATCACGCCGGAGCAGCCCTTCACGCTGACAAAGGAGAGCGGATCCTCGTATCGTCTCAGCGTACAGGCCGGGTTTGCGAAAAACTCCCTCGTCAAGGTCGAGGTCGAGGACAGCGGCGGCGACGTGTGCGACAGCTGGGCATTCAAGACGATAGATGACTTCCGCGTTAAGGCAAGCTACCCCGAGGACGGCTATGAGTACGCGACCCCCGACAGCGGCATCGAGGTGGAATTCACCGTCAAGCCCTCGGGCGGCGACCTGTCGCAGTATGTCGCGATAGACCCGCCGGCAGAGGCGATGCTGACGGTTAAGGAGAACACGCTCTATATTATCCCGAAAGAGTCTCTCGAAAAGGACAGGGGATATGAAGTCACCATAAAGGCGGGACTGCCTTCCGTGGACGGCACGGCGCTTGAGGAGGACTATTCCTTCGGCTTCAAGACTTCCGGCTACGACAGCAACACGATATTCGTTACGCGCAGCTCGTGCAGCGGGTTTGCGGAGGCGTTCGTTCCCGGCGATACCGCCTGCATAGAGATCATGTGCAGCCCCGGCATACTGAACGGCGAAATGGAGACCCACCTGTACCGCTTTGAGAGCGACGAAGCGTATTACGGCGCGATAAAGGCCAAGACCGAGGCGCGCTGGGCGGAGAACGTGAAGATCGATACCGCGGGGCTCCCGGAGGTGTTCACGTCAAAGGAAAAGCCGTATGTACCGGAAAAGTCGGGCGACGGCGGATATGGATATTACTACGGCGCGAGCTCCTGCTTCGTCATGCTCCCCGACAAGCTCACCGAGGGATATTATATCGCCGACGTGACCGCGGGGGGCTCCGGTCGGTATTCTCTCCAGTATCTTATAGCGGTAACGCGCGTTTCCGTGTATATGATAAACGTCGGTGACGACATACTTCTGTATGTCAACGACGCTGTGCTCGGACAGCCCGCGGAGGGCGCGGCAGTGTCGATAGAGACAGCCGACGGAGATCGTCTCTCCGGCACGGCAGGCAGCGACGGTCTTGTGAAGATCTCCGCAAATGGTGTTTCCGGCAGAGCGGTGCTCGATATCAAGTACCGTGACTACCGCTATATCGACAAGATAACGGTAAGAGAATCCGAGGACGACCCCGGCGACCGTTATTACAGCTATCTCTACACCGACAGACGGGTATATCTCCCCACCGACACGATAAACGTATGGGGCTTTATGATACCGAAGGCTCGCGGCACAGCGCTCCCGACAGACGTTTCCGTGGTGTTCGCGGACACGGTCACAAACGCGGTGACGCTCTCCGACGGCGGCTTCTTTGAAACGTCCTTCTCGTTCGAGGATTATACGGGAGACGCGCATCTGACGCTCATGGCGGGCGAAAAATACGCGGCGGAGAGATACTGCTATGTTAACGAATATAAGAAGCCTACCTATATAATCGACATCGACGCGCCGAAATATGCCATACTGCCGCAGAAGGACCCGATCGATGTTACCGTCACGGCGACATATTACGACGGAACGCCGGCCGAGGGCGTGATGCTGAGGGATTCCTTTTACAGCAGCTATACCACCGACAAGGACGGTATTGTAAAGGCGTCGATGAAGTATGACAGTGAGTACGCCGTCGGACGCTGGCAGCCGGTATATTTCAATATAGGCTTTACCGTCGCGGGCATAGAGAACACCTTCGGGGAGAAGATGAGCGCCGTTCCGTCATTCCTCAGCGACGTTATGTTCCGGTACGATTATGACGATGAAACGAACAAGCTGACCGTCTATACGAACAAAATGGACTTTTCCAAAGCCAGTGAGTTCTTTGAGAAATACGGCACCGACACCTACTACATAAAGGACGAGGCCTACGATATGCTCAAGGGTGAGGCTCTGTCCATGCCCGTCGGGGTAAACATCACCCGCCGCTGGACGGAAAAGACCGAGACCGGAAGCTACTACGACGCGATAGAAAAGCGCAATATAAAGATATACACATACACCTCAATGGAGGAGGAGCTCGGCTCCGTCATCATAAACACCGTGAACGGCGTCGGCGTTTCCGACAGTCTGCCGATAGGCTCCGGCACGGGCGACAACAGCTACTACTCTATCGAGCTCATCTATACGGACGGGCTGGGTCAGCCGATGAGCTATTATTTCAATACGATCGCTGCGGGCTGGCTGTGGAAAAACTATGACAGTGTCGTAAACAACTACGAGCTCGGCTATTTCGGCTACGACAGCAGCTCCCTTAAGCTTTTGTATCTTATCTCGGCGGAGAACACCGAGGATCACAGCGAGTCCTCCAAATATAATGATTATCTTACTTACACGCTCTTCTATGAGGACGAGAAGATAAGATACACCCTCGGTTCCCCGAACCAAAACGCGAAGGTCGATGGTATGTTCCTGTTCGCGCTGTACGACGAGGACGATATCGTGACCTATAAGCTGTTCGACGCGCACGGAAGGACAGAGTTCGAGCTTGCCGCCGACCGCTCGTGCATACCCGCGGCACACTATACCGGCGCGTATTTCGACGGGCGGCATATCTACAAATGCTACGGCGGTACGCTGCAGTTCGACCCCGAGCGCCGCAGGATAGAACTTAAAGCGCAGACGGACGCGGAATACTACGACGCGGGCGACACCGCCGTGATAACGGTGAGAGCGACCGATATCTCGGGGCTGCCGCTCAAGGGCGCGGCAGTGCATCTGAGCGTGGTAGATGAAGCGGCGTTCGCGATAGGCGAACAGACCGTTGATATTCTCAACGAGATGTACCCGTTCACCTGGTTCGCCGCCGCGAACGAGTATGTGAGCTATATACAGCACTACTCCGAATCAAGAGGCTACGGCGAAAAGGGCGGCGGCGGCGGTGACGCCGAGGTACGCAAGGATTTCAAGGACACCGCGTTCTTTGACAGCGCTGTCACCGACGCGAGCGGCACCTGCACCTTCACCGTGAAGCTCCCGGACAACATCACTGCCTGGCGCGCCACGATCCAGTCGGTATATACGACCTCGGACGACAAGCTCTACGCCGGGAATATCAAGCAGCCCGTCGTAGTGACCCGCCCGGTGTTCATAACTCCGATAATGCAGAACACATTTGTTGTGGGCGACGATGTGGCAGTCTCCGCAAAGGCGGCGGGGATCTCGAGAGAAGACCTTATTACTATCAGTATAAGCGGCGATGGATATAACGAAACGAAAACAATAAAAATGCAGCAGACCGCAAACTTCGGAAAGCTCCCCGCGGGCGAGTACAAGGTCCTGTTCACGGCAGAGAAAAACGGGAACAAGGACGCCGCGGAGCTCCCGCTCATCGTCGTCGATACCCTGCTCGAGACCGATATAGAGCGAGTTCTGCCGCTTTCCGAGCTTGGCGGCATAACCCCGACAAAATACCCCGTTGATGTCGTATTTTTCGACAAGGAGTATATGCTGCAAACAAATATACTCTACGAACTTGCCGGATATTACGGCGACCGTAACGATATGAAGCTCGCGGCGGCTTATGCGCGGAGCGTGCTGTTCCCCGACTATGCCGAGCCCATAGATGATCTGTTCGCGGCAGAGACTGCGAGCGGACTTGCGCGTATCCTTCCCGCGGCACAGCCCGCGGTCGAGGTAACGGCGCTGATGTGCGCGGCGGCTCCCGATTCCGTGAACCGGTCGGCGGTGGTGGCGAAGTTCCGCGAGCTTATGGCCGATGAAATGACGATACAGGATCGCAGCGCGGCTTATATGGGTCTCGCGGCGCTCGGCGAGCCGGTAATGAACGAGGTCAAAGCGCTTCTGAACGACGGGACGGACGTTTCGGGAAAGAGCGGTATCTATCTTTCTGCGGCGCTCGCTTTCTGCGGCGACAGACAGGCGGCTTACGAAGCTTATATGAAGTTCGTTCCCGAGATAACGATAGACGACAGCGACAAGGACGCCATTAAGGCATACATCAAAAATTCGGGCAGCGGCATCGATCAGACTCTTACCCGCACCGCGCTCATCACCGCGTCCCTGCTCGATCTTGCCGAGGCGGAGGGCTTCGCCCGCGCGCTGTACAGCGAAGAGCCCGAGCTTGACAGCTACGCGCTGCAGCAGATGATCTATCTTGAGCACTACGTCCCGAAGACAAAGGGAAATGCGGAGTTCACCTACAAGGACGGCGATACGGTGAAGACCGTAAAGCTCGAGCGTCACCGCCCGACATACCTGCGCTTCACCAAGGAGCAGTTCGAGACGGCGGACTTCACTGTGACAAACGGCGATGTAATAACGGTCGCGCGCTATATCGGCCGTGCGGATCAGAACGACACGGCGCCGACCAAGAGCGTTACCAAAACCTACAGCGGAAAATTCGCTCCCGGCGAGACGATCACCGTCACGCTGCACACCGACGAATACTGCGTCGTCTATGACGTTATCCCGTCCTGCGGAAGCATCTCCGGCGGCCGCGACTACGGCAGGCTCGTGAAGCTTTACACCAACAAGAACGGCGAAGCGTCCTACACGTTCACGGTGAACGTCGCCGGCGAGTACGTCACCGAAAGCCCTGTTGTGCGCAATTACCGCACCGATGAATGGGGTATCGGCGAGCGCGGGACTGTCACGGTAAAAGCCGATGAAAACGCGTAAGTGTGCTCTGTTTGCGGCATTCGCGGCTCTCGCGATACTCTGCGGGTGCGGAACCGCTCCGGCGGCGGACAGACCCGCGGAGACTGTCGGCGCCGCAATAACGGACGTTTCCGCGGAGCTTCTCGGGGCAATCGTTCCACAAACCGAAAATTATGAACAAACCACCTCTCCGGCAGTGCCCTCCACGCTGCCGGACGGGTATATCCCGCTATCGGAGCAGCTGATCTGTAAATATTTCGACGCGGTGGATTTCAGCGCGTTCGACGCGGCAAGCTCCGCTTACCCGACGGAAAGCACGCCGCTCTGCGGGATAGCTCCCCACCACCTCGCGGCGGGGCACTTCATCGCGGGAATGTACAAGGCTGCCGCGAAAGCCGGGCCGGAGACTGTGGTGGTGCTCGCGCCGATGCACTACGATTCGCCGAACACGCTCTGCACGACGGACAAAGGCTGGAACACGGCATTCGGCACGGTGCGGTGCGATACCGATATCGCGGAGGTCTTCGCGGACGAGCTCGGCGCGGCATACGACGACGATATGGCGGAATACGACCACAGCGCGTCCTCGCACATACCGTTTATAAAGAGTTATCTGCCCGACGCGAAAGTCGCGGTGCTGCTGGTATCGCCGCGCGCGGGGAGAGACTTCCCCGCAAGGCTCGCGGACACGCTGTACGACCTTTCGCAGCAAAAGCGCATATTCTTCGCGTTCTCGATAGATTTCTCGCATTATCTGCAGCCCTACGAAGCGGAAAAGCACGATGCCGAGACGCTCGAAGCGGTGATGAACGGCGACACCGGCACGATAGAGCGCTTCACGAACGACAATGTCGATACGCCGTACTGTCTCGGAACGTTCGTGCGGCTTTCGGCGCTGCTCGGCGGGAAGATAACCGAAGCCGACCACGGCAACACCTACACGGTGGGCAATCTGCCCTACACGCCGTCATTGTTCCCGGAGGGTGTTACCAGCTATTTTGTGTTTATGACTTCCTGAAAGCCGCTGCGTTGCGGCTTTTGGTAAAATTACGCAATAATCCCCCGCAAAATGCGGGGGATTATTGCAATTTTTTTTGCAAAAATTTTCAAAAAACTAATGACAAACGCGAAATTATATGATATAATATATTGGATTATGTTCAAAAGAACACCGCGCTTGTACTTAAATTCATTTGGTCAAGCGGAACGCTTGCGCCGGGTTCTTAGGGCCGACGTGAGGCCCTAAGCGGGGGCGGGCAGGGCCCGCATTCTCTTGGGGCACTAACTGTAATGAAAGGAATGGTTTAACGATGCCGGCAAGTATTGTAGTAGGAACGCAGTGGGGCGATGAAGGAAAGGGAAAGATCATTGACATCATCGCATCGAGAGCGGATGTTGTTGTACGTTCACAGGGCGGCAACAACGCAGGTCACACGGTTGTGAACAACGGGGAGACATATAAGCTCCACCTTATACCGTCGGGAATTCTTTACAAGGACACTCTCTGTCTTATAGGCGCGGGAGTTGTGCTTGACCCGAAGGACTTTATC
>JAFTAG010000234.1 GCA_017458655.1 Ruminiclostridium sp.
GATCGTGTCGTGAATTTAGTCGGCAGATTGTACAAATTTTCCGCAGGCTTGCCGGCGCAAGTCAAGGAAAAGTTGTGCAATATGACGGCTGAAGGCGCGATACGAGCGGCGTGCAAGATTTGATCAGCGGTTCCTTAATAATAACACGTCCGGGAAGGCCGAAATATTGCGCTCTCTCAAAAATTCGTCATTTTCAACAATATTATTGGCTGTTTTTGCAGCAGAACAGCAAAAATACCGACTGAGTGCAAAGAGCGACTCAGCCGGTATTGTTTTATCCTTCGCTTCCGCCCCATTCGACGAGCGTGAAGCCGTCTCTCTCATAGTGCTGGAGCTCCTGCTCCGGGATATCCACGGGCGTATCGCTCGCGTAATATGTCATAAACACGCGTATCTGCGTATCGGGCGCGGGCGATACGTCAAGCGGGACGCTCCGCGCGTAGTCGTCTGTGTGCAGCGTTATCACATTGTACGGGTTATCCTGCATCTTCGGCAGCCAGTAGATGATGAACTCGTTGGCTTCGCGGGCTGTCAGGCCTATGTACATCAGCTTCTCCCGCAGGAATGCCGCAGTGTCCTTTCCCGCGACGCAGAAGCCCCTGCTCATATCAAGGTCAGCCGCTCCGTCGCCCTCCCAGTAGAGGCAGTAATACTCGTTCCCGTTGGCGTCGTACAGCGTTCCGTCGGGCATTGCGGCAACGTTCCAGCCGTCGCCGTAATCCGGGTATGTGCAGGTCAGCTCGCCGCCGTAAGTGAAGCCTACCTGCACCGAAACGTCGGTCTGCTCCTCGGGGTAGAGGTATATCACCGGCTTTGCGTAAGCTCCGAGGAACCAGTAGTTGTGCTCGACACCGTTGCTGCGGCCGTAGAACCAATCGTCCACCATATACGCTATACTGTGCGCAAACTCGCGGTCGGTGATATCATATGGTTCGGTCATTGAGCCAAAGGAGTCGCTGCCGACTATCCAATCGCTCAGCAGCGGGTAGCTCTCCGTTATGCTCTCGCAGAACTCGGCGCGGGCAAAGCCGAACAGCTCCCACATACCGAAGGTAGCCGATATTCCGTTCCAGCTATGATATTCCCAGTCCTTCGGGTCGTCCTCGCTTTCGCTGTAGGGGTTGCGGTCGAGCGTCACTGTGGGGACGATCTTTTCGCCGTAGAAATAATAGTCAATGACAGCCTCGGTGAAATTCCCGTCGGCATCCTCCGTCGCGGGGCTTATCTCCTTTTTGGTGAACAGCGGGTATTCGCTGACAGTATCGCCGTCGAGGGTGTAGAGATAATCCCCGGTTTCGCCCGAGTAGCCGTACTCGTCGGCAGTGTTGACCGCCTTTGTCATAAACCACGCGGGTGTGCCGTCCTTGAGCTTGCTAAGGCCGAGATATGTGCCGATCCCATCTAAAAAACGGTATGCCGGGTGCAGCGTGTCGATGAGCTTCGACCCGTCGTCCGCGATACGGTACACTTCGGTGTTGAAGTACGGACCTTCCCCGCCGTGAAGCTTTGTTACCAGCAGCTCGGGCGTGCCGTCAAAGTCGAGGTCGAGCAGCACGATACCGCGGGTCTTGTCGGTGAAGATCTCGTCCTTCGCGTCCATTATCGTGTTGTACATCGCGAGCATGGCGGGGTCTTTGTCCTCGCCGCTCATAATGTCGGTGTCGTTCGTGATATCGAGCTCCGAAAAGTCGCCGAATGTCTTTATTATCTCGATATCGGAGACGGTGCAGGTGTTGTGGTAGCCCGTCCGCTTGCTGTAAACAACGTGCGTGTCGTGCAGCGTCACCTTTGCGTAGGCATAGTCCGCAGTGTCGAGCGCAAGCCCCTCCGCGGGCTCGCCGGTGAAAAACAGCGAGTCCGAGACAACTCTCGTTTTGCCGAACCTGTAATATGTGTCGCCGAGCGAGAACAGCGGCAGCCCGTGCATATACTCGGGGTCAACGAGTATGGACAGTCCGTTCTCCCTGTCGCATACAAACGCGTTCACGGTAACGGTCGCGCTGATAGTATATCCTAAAGTCACGTCGCGGGGGTCTTCAAACCGCCGGTTGTAATCCTCGGAATCGTACTCGCCCTTCACATAAGGTACGACAACGATCTGCGGGTCGTCGTAGCTAATCTCATACGCCGAGCCGAATTTCTTCGCATCGGTGAACATCGACATATTTATGCGCAGGTTGATGTCGTTGTCGCTGTCGTCGGATATAGCAAAGACCGACGGACGGACCTTGAGGTTCGAGGCGGCGGCATCTGCCGTGAGTATGGTTTTGCCGTCATTCTCCTCCACGGTCATTGCGGAGTCGTCAAGCCTGAAGCTCATCATATCCACATGGTCTCCGTTCTCATACTTGCAAAGCCTGATAACCTCGCGCAGCTCCGACTCCGTGTAGCGGTAGTTGTTGGGCGGGTATGTGTAGCTGTCGTACAGCTCGCGGTCGTCGGAGTGTGACAGCAGCGATATACTTGCCGGCTCTTTGACGGGCTCGGCTGTTGTCGTTGCCGCCGTAGTAGTCGTTGCTGCCGTTGTTGTTGTGACCTCGGAAGTCGTTGTTACGGCCTCGGTCACGGGTGCGGCAGTTGTCGCCGCGGTTGTGCTTTCCGACGCGGCGGGCTTGTCGCTGCCCGAGCAGCCGGAAAGCAGTATAGCCGCACACAGCGGCATCGCTGAAAATTTAAAGCTTTTGTTCATTTCGATACCTCCCGGATAACTATTATATCACATTACGCTGCCTTGCGCAATGCTTTTTGCAAAAGCATTATAAACTTTTTTTGTATCTTACCCCGCCTCCGGCGGGGGAAGGCATTATGATTCACTGCCGCCCCATTCCACGAGCGTGAAGCCGTTCCTCTCATAGTGCGGCAATTCCTGCTCCGGCAGCCTGACAAAGCTGTCGGACGGCGTAAACTTCATAAACACGCGTATCTGCGTATCGGGCGCTGGCGATACGTCAAGCGGGACGCTCTCCGCGTAGCTGTCGGTATATAGCCTTATGATGTTGTAGGGGTTGTCCTGCATACGCGGCAGCCAGTAGATGATGAACTCGTTCGCTTCCCGCGCGGTCAGGCCTATGTATGTCAGCTTCTCCCGCAGGAATGCCGCGGTATCGGCTCCCGCGACGCAGAAGCCCTCGCTGCCGGTCATGGTGTCATATCCTACGCCCTCCCAGTAGAGGCAGTAATACTCGTTCCCGTCCGCGTCGTACATCGTCCCGTCCGGCAGGGCGGTGACGTTCCACCCGTCGCCGTAGTCGGGGTAGGTGCAGGTGAACTCGCCGCCCAGCGGGAAGCTTATCTTCACGGAAACGTCGGTCTGTTCCTCCGGGTAGAGGTATATAACGGGCTTGGCCTTTGCGTCGCCGTCACCGTAATAGTATTCTTCGGGGTCGGGCTCTTTTTCCTTCACGACTATCTTCAGGTCGGGTGTATTCTCATCGCCCCAGCTGCCTGTCTGCGATATAAGTTCGCCGTCGTCGGTAATGACACCCTTGACTCCGAGCGCGCGTGTGCCGGAGCCCGTGCGATGCACCTCAAGCGTGCCGCCGATGATAGTGATATAGTCCGTTGTTATGCAGATACCCTCGGCGGTGACGTTCAGTTTACAATCGTCGCCGCGCATGGTAACGCCGGATACATTGGAGAAGGAGCTTGCCACTCCGAGGCTTACCCCGTCTATGCCCGCCTTTACATTTACCTCGGCGCTGTCATAAACGTACAGATACCCGTCGTTGCCGTAGTCGTCTATCATTCCGTAGCGTTTCGCTGTGATGTTCAGCTTTGCGTTGTCCTCGGCATAGATGTTCATATCACCGTAATAGTCGGTGGGGTGCTGTATGCCGTTGCCGTCGCTGACGATATCTACGCGGGAATCGCCCATTGCTTTCAGCGTGCTGACCGCAAGCCCCTTGCCGGGAGCGTCCTCGGTGCCGCAGATAAGGCGCGCGTTCTCATTGAGCGTGATGTTCGCGCGGTTATTGATGAACGCGCCGGGTACCGCTTCACGCACGGTCGCTTCACAGGAGATGTACAGCGTCATGAACGCGTCTTTCATTGATGATGAAGCCTTGTCGTACAGGTCTGTTGTGCCGATGTCGAGCGTACCCTCGCCGCGTATGTACACATCCTGACTGCAGGTGAGCGACGGCTCGCCGTCCGCATAGACACGGCTGCTGCCGATAAGCTCTATCGTCGGGCGTGTCTCCAAATTCACGAATGATATGCCGCTGTCACCTTCGATGACGGCGTTGTCGAGCGTGAGAGTGCCGTTATACCAGTCGAAGCTAACGCCCTCATAGGTGCCGCCGTGCAGCAGATCAGCGCCGTTTATCAGCACCTTCTGCCGCTCGGGGATATTGTTTATCACATACGGGTAGGTATCAACGGTGAAGTCGTCGGTGACAATGGTTTTCTGCACTTCCCCGCCCGGCTCGGACAAGAACTCCGAGTCAAAGATGACAAACTCGCCCACCGGCTTGTAACGCTCCTTCACGCCGTCGAGGTCGAAGGTCGCCAGCAGCGTGCAGTCGTCCCTGCTGTATCGGGGACTGCCGAAGCCGCCTGTCTCCGTCGCGAAATACTTGCCGAATCGGAATATCTTTTCACCGGTTTCGTTCGCCTGCCACAGCTCTATTTCATCGAGATACTTTTTTGTATCGTAATACGGGCTATCCTCCGACTTGGCTTTCTCCTCGGCCTCCACCTGATTCAGCCATTTTGAATGTTCCGTAAGCGGGTCGTCACGGATCTCATTATCCCAGGTCCCATAATATTCCCAGCCGTCTTTGTCGCCGAATTTATATACATACATATCATATTTGCTGCTGCCTGTCCGGATAAGCTCCGGGAACCCGTCAAAGTCAAGGTCGATGAACACTATGTCCCTGAGATTCATCGCGAGCGCCTGTCTTACCGCAGTGTCGAGCATGGTCTCGCCGCGGAAGGTCACATACCTGCTGTCATGCAGGTCGCTGTTTGCGTCATACAGCGCATACGGTGCTGATATCGGAACGCGCAGTTCACCGACAAAGTATTTCCCGCACTCTGTCACCGTATCGGGCAGGTACAGCTCCTTTATCGCGGTACCGTCGAACACCAGCTCGCCGAGCGTGGTAAGCCCGTCGTGCAGCGTGAGCGTTTCAAGCTTGGCGTTGTCGCGGAACGCGTACCCGCCTATCTCGGTCACGGACGCGGGAATGTCAAGCGTTGTGAGCTGCTGCTCGCGGAACGCCGACTTGCCGATGGTTTTCAGCGACTTCGGGAGCTCGACCTCGCTTATCTTACAATACCGGCAGGCGTCCTCGCCGATGTTCTCGACGGTCTCCGGCACCACAAATTTCCCATATACGGCGCGCGGCACATACACGAGCGTTTTCATATCCGATGTATAGACCACGCCGTCAACACTGCAATAATCTCCGCCGGGGACTATGTTCACGGCTTTGAGGCTCTTGCAGTTGACGAACAGCGTCGGTTTGATGTCCTTTATCGTGTCCGGAAGCGTTATCTCGGTCAGTGACTCGAACATACCGAGGGCGTTGAGCGTTTCGATCTTCGCGTTTATGGTGAGCTTTTTCGCCTCGATGCCCTTTAAGATCGTGGCCGCGTTGACGCTCGTGACCGGCGTGCCGTTTACCGTTTCGGGAACGACCACCTCCTGCACGAAGAATTTTCGCACGGTGACATCGCCGTCCACGCCGACGGAATACTCGAAGGGAACCGCGTTGTCGGGCTCATGCGGCTCTCCGGGCGTTATTTTGGCGGTGTCGGGAGCTTCCGACACCTGCGCGGGCTCCTCCGTAACGCCCGTGTCCGCGGGCTTGTCCGTATCGCAGCCCGAAAGGAGCATAGCCGCCGCAAGTATGATCCCCGTCCATTTCATCTTGTTTTTCATCTGACATTTCCCCCGTTTTTATTTGTCGTTCTTTCCCCGCTTCCGGCGGGAAAACATAAAACACCTTCTATATATAATAACGTAAAAAAAGACAAAAAGTTACATAAAATTTGAAAATTTTTCATTTTTGTAGAGTTGCACAAAGCCGTTTGTCTATTGTGACGGTGAGGTTAAACGGCTGCGTGTGCAGTCCGGATCATTGCTTCGGCGATCGTTACATTCTCCCCGCCGGAGGCGGGGAGAATGAGCATATAAATCTATATACAAGGCTCTTGTATCTCATCACGATTCGGAATCGCGGCGAAGCCGCACCACAATTGTGAATTATGAATTGTGAATTTTTTATCGTGGTGAGTTCCGGAGCATCACAAAAATTTGTTGCATTTGCAGTAAAAGTGTTGTATAATATTAGTCAAATCGCCGAAATTGAAAAATTTTCCGAAAATGTGACCAAGATCCGCGGCCTCACTCGTTTTATTATCAGAGGCGCCCCGAAATACAAAACGAAAGAGGGATAGGAATGACGGACAGCGAGCTTGACCGATATATGCGAATGTACTATAAGAGCGTTTACTCCGTGGCACTGTGCGGCTGCAAAAATCCCGACGACGCTTATGATATAGCGCAGGACGTGTTTCTGAAGCTCTACACGAGCGATATAAGGTTCACCGGCGACGAGCACGTCAAAGCGTGGCTGCTGCGGTGTGCGATGAACAGGAGCACCGACCATGTGCGCTCGTACTGGTTCAGGAACTCCCGACCGCTCGAGGACGCGTCGGACAAGGTATATCGTCCCGGACAGGACACCGAAGGACATGACCTTTTAAAGCTCGTGATGAAGCTCGGCAGGAATGAGCGCGCCGTGATGTATCTGCACTACTATGAGTATTACACGGTAAAGGAGCTTTCCGTGATGCTCGGTGCGAGCGAGCAGGCGCTGCGTTCAAGACTTCGCAGAGGAAAAGCCCGTCTGAAAAAACTTCTTGAAAACGAAAGGAATGAATGATATGGACACAAGAGAAGTATTCAAAAAGGCATTTTCAAACGTTCAGAGCTTAAATTCCTTTCCCGAACACGAAAAAGCGTTGAAAGACGTATTGGAAAGGGCGAATAATATGAATGACAATGAAAACATAAGACAGATAAAGTACGGCAGCAAGGCTCCCGTATATGACGAGCCGACAAAGCCGCACACCGCGTGGAAGGTGGTCGGCGGTATCGCCGGAGCGGCGGCTGTCCTCACCGGCGGATTTTTCGGGCTGAAATTTCTGAACGACCACGGCGGCCTAAAGGGTCCCGATGCAGGCGGCCCCGGCGCGGGCTATTCGGAAAATGCCGACACGACAACCGCCGATACGGACGGGAACGAGTTCACAACGATATTCCAGTCATACAGCAGGTACGGGAGCGGATATGCCGAAGTCGATCAGAGATACGGTGTCGGCGACGATGTCACCGTTCATCTTAAGGGCTACAAGTTTGACGGGACATGGGCAAAGATATACTATGATGTTATTTACAAGGAAGACATCATGGGAGGGGAGATAAAGCAGATAGCGCCGAAGGAGACCGAAAACGGACACACCGAAAGTCTCGAATACGCGATAAACGCGAACTACGCCTACTGCACCGCGAATTATAAGTTCGATACGCCCGCAGATTCCGTTTATGTCGAATTCGGTTACAAGGAAGAGCCGCACAGCGAGATCTTCGGTATGATGCTGCAAAAAACCACGGAACAGCTCGATGAGCCTGTCTTCACCACCGCGATCGTGATGACGACCCCCGATGTCGATGCCACAACGGTGACCGCGGAGGAATACTACGCTTTGGACGCGGAGACCACAACGACGGCGACCGCCGAATGGGACGACACGGACTCCGTGGCCTCATCGGCGATCGCGCTGGAGCTTCCCGACGAAGATACGACCGGCTCCGGCTGGGTAGGCGAGACCTCGCTCGGCTTCAAGGACAAGGATATCGATATGACCGCGTTCAGGTATGACGGGCGGTTCCTCGAAGCTCGCCTTGTGGGCTCGGAGGAGGACCTGTGCCATGTAGCGGTGCGCTCCTCGACCCGCGGCCGCAATATTATTCAGGGCATGGGCAGATATGACGAGGAGACGGGCTCCGCCGTGTTCTTCGCTCTGCTTGACGTACCCGCGGGAGAATACGACAGAATAGACTTCATCGATCTCGGCGCGGTGAACGAGGTGGGATATCCCGTCGCGGGAAGCTCGGTCACGATCAAAGGCGTCGATAACTGCGAGCCGCTTATGGAGCGTGTGGGCTTGGATATGACGGAGTACGGCATACCGGACGCGACGCTCGAATGGCTGACGCTTTCCCCGGTCGGGCTTGAAATGTCGTTCACGAGCAAGAAGAAAAACGCTTTTTCGACCGATATCAAGATCGAAAGAACGTCGCTCAACGGCACTGTCGTTCGTTTCTCCGGCTACTACGCCTCGACCGTATATGACGAGAGCACAGGCTTATATCACACAAGCATGGTGGTCACACCCGATGACTACAATGTCGATCTGCTTGAAATGAAGGAGTTCTCGATAAACGGCCTGAAAACCAAGCGTGCGGAGTTTATGGCAAAGTCCTTTTGGGACACAAGCTCCGAACCGGATATGAATGAGCTGCAGCCCGTAGAGACTGCCGTACAGATAAGCTATCCGGACTGATGACCAATACAATACCCCGTATCGTGAAATCGGTACGGGGTATTTTTGCCGTATCGCCCCCGCCGCTCTTGCAAATGCGCCGAAACCGTGGTATTATAGATACAAATATTTTTATCATCCGGATGGCTCACAGACCCCGATGCAAGCAGTGACCGATCCTTCGTCGAGCCGAGCGCCTGACCCGACCGCAGATACAAACTTGTTCTTTTCTGTGGCGACCCGGTGTACGGAATGTACCCCGATGTGAGCGCGACAGCGATAAACCGGGGCTTTCCCGCTTAATTCCGTCGCCGTCTCGTCAAAGAGGTTGCCTGCACATAAAAATTCTTGATTGCACAATACTTTACCGAAAGTCTGAATAAGCTTATATGTGCTTCACTCGTGCAGCCTTCTTTGACAAGACGGCGATACGCGTTCTTTGGTTACTTTCTGACGCTTTGGTCAGAAAGTAACTCGCCACGCCTGCAGAGAGCCGCAAAGGGGGCACAATGCTTCCTGCGGGCGAAAAGAAACAGCACCCTACAGTGAATAATCCGGTTGATCACAAAAATTTTTTTCAAAAAATTTGTCAGATTCGGGTGCCGAATGTCGTCTATATTATCAGAAAGACATTTTTTGATGTTGGAGGGCCGCAAATGAACGATAACGACATAATCGAGCTGTACAACGCCCGTTCGGAGAACGCTATAAGCGAGACCGACAGAAAATACGGCGGCGCGTGCAGATACACAGCCCGCAATATCCTCGGCAGCCCCGAGGACACCGAGGAATGTGTCAACGATACATATCTGAAGGTGTGGAACATCATACCGCCGGAGCGCCCGCGTAAGCTCTGCGCGTTTCTTATGCGTATCGTCCGCAATCTCGCGCTTGATATGTGCAAAAAGCAGGGGAGACTGAAAAACGGCTCGGCGTACCGTACAGTCGCGCTCGACGAGGTGGCGGGGTTCCTCCCGTCCGCAAGCACGGTCGAGGGCGACGCGGACAGGAAAGCCCTGCTGAAGGCTATAGAGACGTTCCTGTTCCGGCTCCCGAAGGAGAAACGCATAATGTTCGTGCGGCGGTATTTCTATTGCAGTACATACGCCGAGATCGCGGAAGACCTGCACATGACCGAGAACGCGGTGAACGCGGCGGTGCTCAGGACGCGGGAGAAGCTGCGGGAGCATCTTGAAAAGGAGGGCATTGAGATATGAGACGCGAAGAGCTTGTAATGGACATTCTCGGCGAGCTTGACGACAGACTGATAACCGAAGCCCTGCCTAAAGGGCTGTTAAAGGACACAAAGGTCGAGACCCGCAGGATCATCGAGATACAGCCGGTCGGGGTGAGCGGGAAGGAGCTGCGGAGATATTCCGTTATTCACGCTTTGGGTATGGCGGCTGCGGCTGTGCTCATCGTCGGCGCGGTGGTGCTGCTTATAATGAACTGGGATAAGATAGCCGTCAGAGAGCCGGAAAGACCGGGGGTGTTCACGACTGCCGATAATGACGGCGAAATCGGCGTGAATGCGCTGCCGGTGACATTTGAAGAAATGAAGGATATGATCTCATACGGCGGCAAAACTCTTTCTCTGCCGTGTACCCCCGATGATGTCCTCGCCCTCGATGACAGACTGTCCGTATATTATTCGAGTGAGACCGGCAAAAACAGCTTTTGCATTTTTAAGATCGACGGCGAGAGCATTTGCAGCCTGACCTTAGCTGTGGGCGGAACCGATATTGACATACCCGAGGGTAAGCAGCTCGTAACGTTCGCGATACGCTCCGGCGGGGATTTTTCACTGTTCGGCGGGAAAATAAAGCTCGGGACAACGCTTGACGAGGTAAAGGCGCTGCTCGGCGAGCCGCGGCACAATTACGAATACCCGGACTACAGCTATAAATTTACCGACGATGGCGAGAGCATTTTCATTAACGATATGCGCTTTGACGACGAGGGAAGGCTTACACAGATGCCCGATATTTCGTATATCGGGGCTGCCGCCGACCGCCTCGGGCAGATCACCGACACATCTATGCCGGATCCGGGCATAAGCTCGATGTACGGCACCTATCTTGATTTCACTTCCCCGTGGAAGATCAAGGTCAGTCATATACTTCTCGGAATGTCCACGTCGCAGGGAGAAAGAGGCTCGGAATGGTACAGAGAAAACGCATGGAAAACAAGCAATGAAAGCATACTCACACCTTACGGTCTGTACGACAGTATGGACCTTGTAAGCTTCTGCCGCGATCTGGATATTCCTTGGGAGAACATTGAGGAATATGTCAGAGGGTGGGACGGCTCCGTAAGCTATCCCGCCGGGACTCCGAAGGAGGAATATGAGGATATCGAGCGCTTTACCGAGGAGGAACTCACAGCGCTCGGAAACGGTGATAATGAGGCGATAGCAAGGCTTCTCGCTTCCGATTATTCCATAGTCGTCGGCGAAAACGTGTTCTCCCCGCGGTGGCTCTATTACCATACGACAGAGGACTACAAGGCGGCGGGCATACCCGCAGATGAGCTGTACCATAAAATGTTCACATACAGCGAGCTCGACATTACAGACGAGGCGTGGGGGGCGTTCAAGGTGAAGCTTTCCGTTTACGCGAACAGCGCGTATGATGCCGATACCTTCGCGGTGAATATTGCCGATAACGGCTACGCGTTCTCCGAAAAGGCCTTCGGGATATTTGAGGACGTGTTCTACGGCGAATGGGAGCCCGCAGAGGGCAATAATGCCGAAAATAACATTGTGCTCACCTACACAAAGGATATGTTCACATTTGAAAGCTGGGTATATCCCTTCGGCATACTCGAAAACGATGAATATTACGTTATGCCGTATATGGACAGCGGCGTTCCGGAATGCCTTGCCATAAGAAAGGACGCCCCGGACGTTTTATACAGGGGTCGGTGGAACAGGACTGACTCGGCCTACAGCGATCATTTTGCCGACACTGTGGAAACATTCTCCGTGGAGCACGAAAAAGGGAAGTACAAGCGCGTAAACGAAACCGGCTATGACCGTGAGCTGCACACGGGAGAGATAAGCGTCTGGGGACTGCTCAGGCTGGTCTCCGGCGGCGAGGAAAGCAATATAAGACCGACTTTTGCAGCGGAGACCTATTATACGATCCCCGGAGGCTTTTACGGCGGCGGCTACAGGATCCCGGGCGGCTTTGACGGAAAAGGCTATTTCACCGACGAGGACGGCACGGTATGGACGATATCGGGCACAAAGGCGCTTGACCCATCGAAAATGTATTATCTCGGCGGCGACGGCATAAACTCTCTGACGCTCGGTATAAGATATTACGAAAAGGCCGCCTACGAAACGTATGTAAACGAGCACATAAACGACGAGGCTTACGAGCCGGAGGAGCGATACTTCGCGGTGTCATTCACCGTTGACGAAAACGGTATTTGCAGAACAAGCTACAGCCCGTATGAACCCGGGGAAATGACCGAAGCCAAAAAGGCGGTAAGACAGACCTTCGATATGAAGTATTACTTTAAAAACGATCTCGGCGGTATGGCGGCGGGTTATGCTCCTCCTTTCCAAAGCAGCGCCTATGATATGTATGCCGACGGCGCGTGCTGGGAATGGATAGGCTATGCCGACTGCAAGGGCTTCTTCACAAGCAGTCACGATACATTCCCGAACGAGATACCCGACGAGCTTGTGGAGCTGCTCCGCGGTTACGCCGACGGCGACGACCTTAAACCCGACCTCGTCGGGGAGCTCAAGCCCATAACCGAGCGGTATCAGATATTCTCCGAAAGTGAAGCTTACCCGTCAGGTGACGGTATTACGTCATACCGTATCGGGTATGAGCCCGGCAGTGATTTTCTTATTACCGTGGGAGCGGTCGAGGATAAGATACTGGCCTTCCGCGAGAATACAAAATACACTGCCGCGAGAAGGGTCACAGAACTGCTGTGGGATAATTACAACACGTCATTCGAGGTGTTCGCGGTGCTCGACATCGATAACGGCGAGCGTGAGGAATACCTGCTGATCGTCGCGTCGGAAAGCTTCAGCGAGCCCGGAGATACCTACAACGCGCTTGAAAGAGTGAAGTCGCTCCTCGCCGGACACGATATGCTCGACGACGATCTCATTATGTTTATGACTCCCGACCGACTCCGCGAAACGTGGATACCGGTGGAGGTAACGGATGCTGCGGGCAGACTGAGCGGCAGTATGATAAGGGTCGCCGACCGCGTTTTCCGCCTTGCCGGTGCCATGGACTCTAATGAATATAAAAAATTCCTTGCGGATAACGGAGTGACAGAGCCCGACGAGTCCAATGAGACGGTGTTCTGCCTCGGAGAAGCCGTAACGCCGCACAGAGATATATTCGACATTCTTGATATCGAAGTCTGTGATTCCTTCGATATGTGGCATTATTCACAGATAACCGATGATATCATACGTTCCTCGGCGCTCGAGATCGACAACAACAAAGTCTGGGTATATGACAAGCCGCTGTCAATGGCGGTATGGAGAGTCGTCCGACTGCGTATGCTGCAGGATCTCTGCCCGCAGATAAAGAAGTTGGACTTGGTTGTCGGCAGCGAGCCCGACGAGTACAGGATCGTCATTCACGCGGACGAAGCGGATCGGGAGCCGTTAATGAACGATGAAGCGTTCGAGCTGTTCTATGACCCGGAGCTTATGGAATTCGCGGATTAGTATAAGGGCACCTCTAAAAACCTCTTGCCGCCCATTCGCACCGCCCTAAAGCCGTCATATTGCACAAATTTTCCTTGACATACGACAGTATGCCTGCGAAAAATTTGTACAATCTGCCGACTTTATGTCGGCACGCCTGAA
>JAFTAG010000235.1 GCA_017458655.1 Ruminiclostridium sp.
ACCATAATCACGGAGCGCTGGGACGCTCTGCTGATATGCGCGGCGGTGACTACCCTCGCTTCGATGCTCTCCGCCCAGTTTGCCAACAAGGTCAGCAACCGCACGGTGGGGCTTGCGACAGGCTTTATCCTGTATTTTCTCGGCGCTGCGATGATTATTCTCAACTACCGCGAAGAGATATTCGGCTCGGAGCTGTTCGGTCAGGTCATCGACTGCAACATTCATTTTCTCGGATTTATCGTGAGCGGTGCGCTCATACTTATCGCGGTATTTCTGCTGTTTAAGATACCCGGTTACATCTTCCGCAAGCTTCTGCATATCGTGGCATTCGTAAGCCTTGTGGTTATGACGATAAACGCCGGGACATGGCAGGCTGCCGCGATAACATCGGTGGTATTTGCACTGGTGGTTTACCCGATACTGACACTGCTTGAAAACACGAAATTCTACGACAGGCTGTTTGTGCAGAAGAAAAAGGGTGAGATCAAGATAAGCCTGCTCCTGCTGTTCATTATGTACGATGTGCTGATAGCGTTCTGCTGGGGACTGCTCGGAAAGCACTACATAGCTGTGGCGGCGATACTTATGTGGGGCGTGGGAGACGCTGCCGCCGCAATAGTCGGAATACGCTTCGGAAAGCATAAGATAAAATGGTGGATAGCGGACGACAAAAAGACATGGGAAGGCACCGCGGCAATGTTCGCATTCGCACTTGTTTCAGGCATTGTCGGGCTGCTCTGCACCGGAGAGGTCACGCTTGCGCAAAGTATAATCTATCCAATTATTGCTGCACCCTTCGCGGCACTCACCGAGCTTGTCTCCAAAGGCGGGAACGATACTGTGACAGTTCCGGTAGCGGTCACGCTGGTTATGGCTCTAATAGGATGTGTAGCATAACTATTCTGTTCATAGTATTAAAATCATGGTATTATAATACGGTGAAAAATTGCCAGCAGCACAGAATCTGTTGGCATAAATTATTATACAAGACCAATACCGTTGCTGCGATGCTTATCGGCTTCAGAAAATATGTGCATGATGATAAAGCCGCATGATGACGCTCATTGGAGGAGTTGTCCAGAATGAAAATACACGAATTCGGAAAACGAGATCAAGGCAATATCGTAATGATCCACGGCGCTTGTATGTCGTGGGATATGCTGCTGCCGTCAATAAAGTTTCTCTCGAAGGAATACCACATTTATGCGGTCGCAGTACCCGGGCACGACCTTACGACAAATGATGAGTTCACCTCTGTTGAGAACATCTCGGCACGAATAGAGCGGGCTTTTTTGCGGAACGGGATTTCCCGCATAGACCTGCTGTACGGGCTGTCAATGGGCGGCGGCATAGCGCTGCGTATGCTTGCGGATAACAAACTAAAAATAGACTGTGCAGTCATCAATGCGGGAATAACGCCGTATGAGCTTCCTCGATTTGTTACACGCCTTATTCTTGCCAAAGATATCGTGATGACAACTATCGGCAAGTACAGCCGTTCAGCGCTGGCAGTCGCCTTTCCGCCGGACAGGTTCGCCGTTTCCGATATTGACAGAATGTTTGCGGTGATGCAGCACATGAGCGGAAATACCATAAAAAAAGTGTTTGATTCCACCGACAACTATTCAACACCGGAGAAGTTCCCGGATATTGCAGCGGAGATCGAGTATTGGTACGGCGAGGACGAGAAGAATGAACGAAAGCTCGACATCAGCTATGTGAAAAGGCATATTCCCGGCATAAAGCTGCGGGAAATCAAGGGAATGGCGCACGGGCAGTACGCGGTCAGCTGTCCTGAACAGTTCGCCGATGATCTGAGCAGGAGAATGCGTAAAAATCATGCAAAGTGAGGAAAGATGAATAAAACAAAGCGAGATTATGTGCATTGCGCTCACGCACAGCTCATTTGTCACTCCGGATAATCCGAATACCGCCGAAAACGGTTCGGCAAATATTTCCAGTCCGAGAGTTCCCGCAAGCATAAGTACAAGGGTGAAAAGCTGCCCCAGCTTTACCGAGCTTTGTATTCTTTGCAGACTGCCCATTCCGTAAGCATGGGCGGTTATCGGCATTATAGCGTCACGCATACCGAACGCTGCGAACAGTATGAACTGCCATATTTTATAATACAGACCGTATGCGGTGACTGCGGATTCCCCGATCCCCACAAGTATCATGTTCATTCCGTATGTCATTACGGAGATCGGCGCCTGTGAGATTATTGCGGGGAAACCGACCGCGTAGATCTGTCTGATCGTCCTTAAATCCGGCTTGAAGTATTTGAGCTTATTGGATATATAATAGGAACATCACCTGAATTATATTAATTATTGTGAAGCTAAGCACAAGCCACAATATTTGAAGAATTTTAATAAAAGATTTTAGCCTGCCCTCGTCACATAGACTGGGGCAGGCACATTTTATTAAATATTACAATATCACTTTTTCAACACATCTGACATAGTCAATAA
>JAFTAG010000236.1 GCA_017458655.1 Ruminiclostridium sp.
CTTGAGACGGGGAAAGAGAGGAAACCTTTCTTGGAAGAAAGGTTTCCCCTCTCTCCCCGAACCCCTCTCTTCCTTTCGAAAAAACTGTATTGGCTTCGCAGTTTAATTTGAGAGCAACTGATCCTGTTGTGCAATTGTGCGCATTCGGACAGCACAACACAGCCCGCCGCAAGAAGTCGCTCATTCCATCGTCGAGCCGAGCGCTCGACCCGGCAGAAGCTACAAGCTTGTTCTTTTCCGCGGTGACATGATGTACGGGGAGTACCCCGATGTGAGCGCGACAGCGATAAATCGGTGCATTCCCGCTTAATTCCGTCGCCGTCTCGTCAAAGAGGCTGCCTGCGCCGGTTCTTTCTTACACACACAGCACTTTACCGAAAGTCTGAACGACCTTATATATACCAAACTCGCGCAGCCTTCTTTGACAAGACGGCGATACGCGCCCTTTAGCGGCTCGGTACGAGACGCCATACTTCTCCGTCGCTTCGGACGGAAAGTAGGTCGCCACGCCGGCAGAGATGCCGAAGAGAGGCACAATACTTCCTGCGGGCGAAAAGAACCTGCAAAAATAAACATCACCATTTGAGAAATCAAAGTCATTATCCCCTGCCGAAAGGCGGGGGATAATGTAAACATTGAATGTTATGACATTTTTTTACAAAACAGGCTGCCTCGACCTGCGGCAGACCCTCGAAAGCGGACAGTGCTTCCGCTGGCGCAGACAGGCGGACGGGTCGTATATAGGCATTTCCGGCAGACACGTCCTGCGGGCGGCGCAGGAACAGGACGGCGTAACGTTCGAGTTCCCCGATAAGGCCGATAAAAGCTTCTGGCTGCGGTATTTCGACGCAGATACCGACTATGAGAGCATTCTGCGGCAGTTCGCCGCCGACCCGACCCTCAAAGCTGCCTCGGAACAGAACCGCGGGGTGCGCATACTGCGGCAGGAGCCCTTCGAGACGCTGATAAGCTTCATAATCTCGCAGAACAACAATATCCCCCGCATAACCGGCATTATAGAGCGGCTTTGCTCCGCTTTCGGGGAGCGCCTCGATACCCCGTTCGGGGAAATATATACATTCCCCGGGGCGAATGTCGTTGCAGGGCTCACCCCCGACGATCTTACGCCGCTCCGGGCGGGATTTCGCGTCCGTTACATACTCGATGCCGCCAAAAAAGCCGCTTCGAGGGAAATTGACCTCGCAGCAGTGAATAAAATGCAGTATGACGAGGGGCGGGAATATCTCAAACAGATAGTCGGCGTAGGTAACAAGGTGGCCGATTGTGTGCTGCTGTATGCGTATCACAAGACCGAGGCTTTCCCGACAGACGTATGGATAAAGCGCGTGACCGCCGAGTATTATCCCGACGGGCTGCCCGGCTGTATGGGCGAGTATAAAGGTATTGCACAGCAGTATCTGTTTGAGTATTTCAGAAAAAAGACTGCTGCGGATATACTCATTGAGGCGTAATGAAACGATTTTTAGTATTCTCTCCCCCGCCGGAGGCGGGGGAGAGAATACCCTCATCTTTTGCTTCCGCCTTTAGGTGGGAGAGCGAATAAAAAATTGCAGAAGAAAGGAAGAAAAGATATGATTTGCAGACATTGCGGAGGCCGCATAGATGACAATTCCAGATTTTGTCCGCTTTGCGGCGCGAAAATAGAGGCTCCCGTACCGGCGGAGCCTGTAATACCTGCGGAAGCTGTCGTATCGGCCGAACCCGAAAAGGTAATTACGGAGAAGCCGCTTACAGCCGACAATGACGCTCCGGTGCTCCACGAGAGTATGACCTCGGCCGAGAGAGAGCCCGCGCAGCCGAGGCGGGCGGATATACCCGCGGAAAAAGCCCGGGAAATGCCGCAGAGACCCGAAATGCCCGGAAACAGAGCCTACCCGGTACAGCGCGATATGACGCCGGGAAGATACCCGGAAAGACCCATTCCCGCGCCAAAGCCGAAGGAATTCTTCGGGGTGGGGGCATTTGTTTTCTGTGTAGCGATGATCGGTGTGCTTGCGATATCCACCGGAGTATTCGCGTACCTGTACTTTTCACAGATAGGATTGATATGACATACGAAAAAGGACAAAAGCTCCGCAAAGTGGTAAGGCTTACGGTGATAGTGCTCATTTCGGCGGTGATAGGCATAATTCTCGGTCACTACGTCAGCAACTACGAGGTGCGCTTTATGCTTGACCGCAAATACTGCGGGACATACCGCGGCATTGATGTGTACAAGGTGGGCACGGTGAACGCCGACAACTTCAAGGAGCACGCTTATATGCTGAGTCAGGCGCCTGACGAGCTTGTGGAGGCCTGCGAGCGTATGTATTTCACGGGCACCGACCTTGACATTCCGAGCAACGACACGGGCATCAATGCCGCGCTCGGTCTCACGCAGGACAGAACGGTCTATATCTCGACCCGCACATTCGGCGCGGACGTGCTGTATCACGAGCTGTTTCACGCTTACGACAATTATAATGGTATGCTTTCGCAGAATTCCGAGGAGTTCATTATTGCTTTCAATAATGAGCGCCTGAACGTCTCCACCGTGGTAGTCGATCCATCGCAGGAGGCTGCCGAGTTCTTCGCCCAAGCCGGCGCCGTCTATCTTCTCTCCCCGCTCCAGCTCGAAGTGCTGGCACCCAGGACATACAGCTTCTTCAATGAGCTCTTGAGACAGTATTGAGAGCACAGAGGTCGCTAACGCTCGAGAGAAGAGAGTCGCTGACGCTTGAGATAAGAGAGTCGCTGACGCTTGAGAGAGAAGAGAGTCGCTGACGCTCGAGAGGGGATTTTTTGAGCAGGGGCTCTGCCCCCGCACCCCCGCGAAGGGGCCTTACGCCGGCCCCCTCGACTCCCGCGGCAGCGTGACGCTGCACCCGCTACGCCGCACTATCTTGTGCAGACTCGTAACTCTCCGGCAGGCGGCGACCGACCCGGCTGCTGTGTACAGGCTCCATAGGAACTGCCTCTC
>JAFTAG010000237.1 GCA_017458655.1 Ruminiclostridium sp.
AACTGTGCCGCCGCCTTTTCCTGCTCCGTGCCGGATATCTGCCGGTCATAGGCCGATATCACAGGCTCCTGTTCCGCTGTCTGCGCGGCAGCCTGTCCGGTGCGCTGGCCGCAGTTTGAGCAGAACGCTGCGCTCTCCGGCAGCTCGGTGCCGCATTTGCTGCAATACATAGTACATTCCTCCCTTTAGGTTCGTTGCGCGGATAATCGCGCCGTCCGTTGATCCCTCTATAAATAATAACGAAATAATACACCCGAATGTGACACATTTTCTGAAAATTTTCAGATTTTGTATGAATGCACAAAACGAATTGTGCAGTATAACAACCACTGTTCACAACTTAAGCGGAAAATTATGTTTCACGTTTCTGTCTCCCCCGCCTCCGGCGGGGGAGACAGAAACAAAAAATTTTCTTAAATTGTAGATAGTGGTATAACAACGACTGTTTGAAATAAGCTCCCCGTCACATAGGCGGGGAGCGGTAAGTGGCTGCTTAACCCAGATACAGCATCGGAGCCGTGCCGACAACGTAGCCTTCATTCGTGATACCGGCGGTGATGCCGTTCCACGAGTAGCTGTTGTCCTTCCAGCCGTATTCGTCAATGAGCGCACCCCCGTACAGACCCGAAACGGTGGAGGGGGAATCTGTGGAGGGCGTGTACCATATCGCCACGCATCTGCCCTTTGTGAGATACGCCTCGAAGCAGCAGCTTTTCAGCTCGGGGAACCAATTGGCGAGATCTATCGCCATTGTCTTTGTCAAGCTTGTCACGCCCGACTTGGATTCGTTTGCGGTCGCTGTGGCGCTGTTTTCCCACTTGTAGTCTCCCTGAGCTTTGAATCCGTTGACGTCGGTGAGCATGAGCTCCCACTTGCCGTTGCCGTCAATGATGCCCGTAACAAGGCATTTCGAGTCTCTCATATTCATACCGCAGCCCATAGTGTCAAAGTTTGTGAGCTCGGTATCTATACAGCTCTTTATGATGGCCGCCGTGGAGTTCGCCGAGGTCACCTTGGACTTCTCGGTGTAGCCCTTCATCGAGCTGCCGAAAATGCTGCTGAACTTCTGACCGCTGATACGCTCGAAGTCCTCGTCGAGCTTCTTGAGCTGACCGTCTGTCTCGAACTGTTTGCTGCAGTAATTGAGTATATCCTCGGTGAGCGCCTGAAGCTCGTCACTGTTGTCCTCGCCCTCGATGTCTATAAGGATAATGTCGTTCGGGAGCGCGGGGATATCCGCCTTCGGGACAGCCCGTGCGGTAACGCTCAGCGAGCCGTATTCCTCGACAGCCAGCCCCGCCGATTCCTCGATACCGCCGTTGTATTCCTTCATCGAGACTGTAACGGATAATCCCGTGATGATGCCGTAAACGTCCATACCGCCCGAGCTTGCCGACGAAAGCGCTTTTTCCAGATAGGGCGTATCGGCTATGGAAACGGTGTATGTTCCGCCGAGATTCTCCTGTCCGAAAGCCTTGAAGGTCTTCATATCCCTGTAGTCGATATTTATGGAGATGCTGTCGGCCGCGTCGCCGTAGCCGGAGCCCGTCGCGTAGGGATATACGGAGAATACCGCCTTGCCGGAGGTGCTGCCGTCTTTTCTGTTGACTACCTCGAGCATGGTGCTGCCGTTCGTTTCGAGCGCCATTCTGCCGTAGCTGCCGCTGTCAACGCTTATGAATGTATAATTGCTGTATTCGTTTCCGAGCGTGAATTTCACGCCGAGAGGCTGGTTCGCGGAGTTTACATAGCTCTCGATGACGAGCTTAAGATCGGACGACTGATCCTCCTTGAACTGCGACTCCATACCGCGCAGGGAGTCGATGATCCCGTCGATGGAATCCTTGCCGCCAAGCTTGTCGAGGGCTTTTGCAACGGACTCGTCCTGCTGGATAACGTCCGTCACCTTGCCGATGATCATACCGATGTTGTAGCTGTCGAATGTCGCGGTTATGACCGTGCAGCCGGTGGAATTCCCGTCGATATCGACCTCGCCGTCCGTGTAGCTTATATCCGCGTACTCATAGCAGGAGAGATAAGCCTTTGCGATCTCATCAACAAGGCGCTCAATGTCCTTTTCGGAGATAAGCGGCTCGGTGTCGGTGCTGAATGTGTCTTTCAGCCCGAGCTCCTCTGCCGACGGCATTTTCAAGGTTATAGCGCGCTTTGTCGCTTCGGGGAACGCAATTGTGAGCTGACCGTCCTCGGTTATCTGTATCACCGCGCCGATGAAGTTGCTGCCGTTTCTCTTGAAGTAAAGGGAATACGCGAGCGCGCCGTCCTTGCGGGTCGCGGAGATCGACATTTCCGATGTGGAGATTATTGTCTTGATATCATCGACGATATCGTTGTAATCGGCGGGGATAAGCTCAGTGAGCTTGCTGCCGAGCTCGGCGGTAAGCCCTGTCGATACGGTTACGCCGTCCTTGCTTACCGACTCGATGATATCGGCGAGCATATACACGGTAGATGCCGCCTGAACAGTCGATTCGCTGTATTTGCTGTGAACGTCGTTCTGCTGCCCGTTATCGCCGTTTCCGCCGTAGTCTCCGATATCTTCGGAATAGTCCGAGGAATATATACCTGCGGTGCTGCTGTAGCTTCCGTTCTTTGTGAGCAGGGAAGATGAGCTCAGCATATTCTTTGCGGGCGCAAGCATATTCGACGATGTGCTTGCCGCCGATCTTGCCACGCCTGTGTAAAGTGAGAAGTTGTCGGAGAGGAAGCGCGTGTTGACGGACTTCGCATACTCAACATCGCCCATTACCGAGCGCATTATGGAAGCCTGCCCGAGCGTGAGCACGAGAGTTCCCGCTGTGATGACAGCCGCCCCGCCGCACGCTGCGCCGATGATAAGGCCTTTCCTGCTCTTCTTCTTCGGCTGCTGCGGAGCCGTTCCATACTGCCCGGCGTATGTAGGCTGAACGTACTGCTGCTGCGCGCTGTGATCGGGCTGAGCGTACTGCTGCTGAACGGGCTGCGCGTATTGCTGCTGAACCGGCTGCTGAACCGTGGTCAGCGGAGCACCGCAGCCCGCGCAGAAGGCAGCACCGTCCGGATTGTTCGTACCGCATTTACTGCAAAACATATTTATTTCCTCCTTAATATCGGGTGTTCAGCTATGATCTTACCTATACATTATAACATATATCCCCGTAAAAATCAATTACAAACCGGTTACAAAAAATTTCGGTCTGACGATTTACTGCCTGTTTTAATCGGTCGGTTTGGTGATTTTTAACAAAATAATTGACTTGGTGTTCTGTTGACCGTCGTTGTTGTTTTAATTTTGGAGTATCTGATACTTTTGACCGGGCGTTGCTGTTTTATTTATTGGGTATCTGCTCCTTTTGACCGGTCGTTATCCGCTTGTCAAGGGTGTCCAAAAATTTTTTTCATTATGTTATCCGGATGAAAAAAATTTTCGGAGCCTCCCTTGACAAGCGGATTGCGGCGTGGTGTACGGCGGCGCCGACGGGGCAGGGTGGGAAGCAAGAACAAGTTCTACCCCCGTCGCTTCTTCAATTATACCACGCCGCACCACGACCTGTGCGCTGCAGATTTGTTAGCTTGTAGCCTCGGGGGCGAATAAAAAGCAAGACTGTCCGCCACTTGCAGAGACCTTTCTTGTCGTTTAAACAACGCTATAAACGCGGACAAAAGCTGACAATTCTTCACAAAGTCTCTACGCGGACTGCTTCGGGCGCTTGCCCGCGGGGGCGAATAAAAAGCAAGACTGTGCAAAATGCAGCAGTCTTGTTTCATTTCTGTACAATTGTGAAATATGAGCACTCACTCTCAAATCTAACAGCGAAGCCAGCAAAGTTTTTTGGAAAGGAAGAGAGGGGTTCGGGGAGAGAGGGGAGAACCTTTTCTTCAGAAAAGGTTTCCTCTCTTTCCCCGTCTCAAGCGAAGCGACTGTCTCAAGCGCAGCGGCTGTCTCAAGCGTAAGCGGCTTCTGTGCTCTCTTACGAGCTCAGCTCATCTCCGTAAGATAGCAGGTGAGGGAGACTTTTTTGCCGTTCCATTCGGCGCTGTAGGTGAAATCTGTGTTTGAGGAACCGGTTATGCGGACGGTTCGATTCAAGATAACGGTATTCTGCGAATCGGAATTGACATCGTAGATCTTTATCTTGAAGATATTGGGATTTTCGAGGTCGCGGCGGAGAGTGGTCATAAGCACATAGCGGCTGCTGCAGGTGCCGTCGGCGTTTTCCCAAAGGAGCTTAGTGATGAGCGGGGTGCCGGTATCGAGGACGGACTTGACATTATTGAGGTCTTTCTCGCTGCTGAGAATGAACGAGTCTCCCGTGTCGCGGAGCGCGTCGTAAGCGTGTATGGCGCGTATCATCGCAAAATCGTTCTCGCTGTATTTCAGCCCGAGGTCGTGCGAGCGGTAGTCGGGAACTATCATTTCCGCCTGTGTCCAGCCCATACCGCCTTCCGAGTACGGTATATTCAGCACGCTCCAGCCTATTTCGCGGGCTGCGAGCTTCTCGTTCGATAAGGCCTGCAGCTTGTCGCCGCCGCTTAGGAAATTCAGATAAGTGTCCGGCCGCAGCCACTGGGACTGCATACTCTGCAGAACTACCTTGCGAAGCGGCTCCGCGGTGCTGATCGTAGTTCCGTCGAATGTGAACTTCGTGTTGGCTTTTTCGTCGCCGCCTGAATTCGGCACGACATTTCTGAACCAGTCTCTCGCGAGCATTATCATACCGAAATCGAGCGTATTGTTCGTTATCGACTTGAAATTGTTGAAGCTGTAGCCGTTGAAATCCGCGTCAAATCCCGTATCGTAGAGCGTGTAGCTGTCGGGCGTCCCGTCGAAGTCGTCATCGACGATATCGTCTTCGAGCGACGCTATCATCGTGGAATACAGACCCTCGAGGATATTCGCCTCGGATATGGGGTAATACTTGCCGCCTGTGGTAACTGCGATCTTCTGCAGCAGCTCGGTATCTACATCGTTTCCGAGACCTATCGTCATTATCGTGACATTTTTTGCTTTTGCAAGCGTTACGATATCCCGGAGCGTATATCCGGCCGTATCGGTGGAAATTCCGTCTGTGAGCAGGATTATGACGTTTCGTTCGGCAAGGGTCTCCTCACCGAAGCTTTCGAGACCGAGCATGAGCGCTCTTTCGACGCTTGTTCCGTCAAAGCCCGCGCCGAGCGTGCGAATTGAGTTGATAGCGTTTATGATGCGGGATTTATCCGACTCAAAGCTGCAAATATTCTTGAAATCGTAGGTGAATACCGATATCGAGAATTTAACGCTGTTGTCGTGCGCGGTAACGAAGTTCTGCGCAAAAACGCACCTCTTGAAATGCACATCGCTTTCCTTTGAGGAGGACTGCACCGACTTCGAGTACATCGAGCCGGAGTTGTCGATAAGCATACACACGTTCATCTGGCTGCTGTCGTAAGCCTCGGCGGCCTGATGAATGACCTTTGACGCGCCGAGCAGATACACGCCGTTTTCGGTGATATCGCAGACTATCGAGCCCATTCCGTCGGGTGCTCCGCCGATAGCGTTATATTCCTTAAGATAAGGGTTGAATTTGAAGACCTTCAGGTCTCCGGTCTCGAGCCCGGCCGCCGTAAGGAACGCGGTATCATATCTGAAAGCGACGGAAGCGCTCTCGAAGGGCGTCGAGCAGTAGAACTCATAGGGTGCGGTGAGAGCTCCGGCGTTCGATGTAACGGCATTCAGCGACATTTTATCGAGCGTTGCGCCGTAGATATTTGCGTCGCCGCTCACAGTGAGCAGACCCTCCGAAAAGGATATCGTTCTGGTAAATTTTCTGTCGGCGTCCTTTGTTTCGCCGTCGGTTATCAGGTTAACGGGGCTGAGTCCCGCGAGTATCTCCACGCCGTCGGGGATACCGTCCCCGTCGCAGTCCTTGACGGACGGGTCGGTGCCGTACTTTTCCTCATCGAAATCTACGATGCAGTCGCCGTCGGTATCCGCGGAAACGAGGTTGGTCTTGCCGCCGGCCTCGGACTCGTTGGAATAGCCGTCCGCGTCGTAATCGGCCTTCGGGTCAAGCTCCTCGATCGTATTGAACGTATCGGGGTAGTAGCGGTTGAAGTTATATCTGAGCTGTGCTATGCGGTTATCCTCGTTGGCCTTTATCGCGAGGTACGCGAGGATAATGACGAGAATGACGACAACTGCCGCAGCGGCTATTATAATGGGCTTCGCCTTGGAATTACCCTTAACAAACCGTTTTCCTGCCATATCAGCGTCAGCCCCTTTCTTTAGGATAAATGCGGTGATAAGTGAATTTATTATAACATATTTATCTGTTTCCGTCAATAAAAAATGCTTTGATATGGAATTTTTAGTGATTTTGATAGTTTTTTATGGCATTTTCAACAATCAAAAAATCCCCGGAACACGAAAAATGTTCTCCGGAAATCATCACTATCTTTCAAAAGGCGCACTTACTATAGGGCACCTCTAAAAACCTCTTGCCGCCCATTCGCACCGCCCTAAAGCCGTCATATTGCACAAATTTTCCTTGACATACGACAGTATGCCTGCGAAAAATTTGTACAATCTGCCGACTTTATGTCGGCACGCCTGA
>JAFTAG010000030.1 GCA_017458655.1 Ruminiclostridium sp.
CACCGCCGCGAGAGCGTCCGACACGCGCTTTGTGCCGAGTGTGTTTTCGCTGCGCCCGAGACAGAAATGTACCCGCACAAGGCAGGTCGTTGCGCTCAAACGCGGAAATTTCAAGCTGGAGAGCGTCTCCCTCGTGGGAAGCGACCTTCTCGGGCTGGTGTCGGTATCGCGGGCGCTCGCGGTAAACGAGCATATACGCATACTTCCTGCGCCGTCGGAGCTGCGCGAGGGTGAACTGTCGCAGGAGGAACTGTACGGTGAGATCATCGCCCGCCGTTTCATCTGCGACGACCCGTTCCTGATTTCCGGCGCGCGGGAATACACCGGCCGTGAGCCTATGGACAGGATTCACTGGAACAGCACCGCGCGGCTCGGGCAGCTCATGGTATTCAACAACGACTACACGACCGTCAACCGTGCCGCGGTCATAATAAATATGCAGAAAACCCCGATAGGAGACCCGCGCCCGCTCATAGTCGGCGAGACCGAGACCTACATCAAGGCGGCGGCATTCATCTTCGAAATGCTCGCGGCGCACGGCGCGGACACCGACTTTTACACCAACGGCTCGGGCGGGGTGCACTGTAAGGGCGGGAGCTCCCCCGAGGACTATGTGAAGCTGCTGCGGGAGCTCGCCGACATTGAGAACGAGTGTTGGCTGGATATCCGAGACTTTCTGGAGCAAATGGAGCTCTCGGGGCTGTATTTCAAAGACCGTACCGATATTTTCATCATCACGGCATATATTGACGGCTTTATGCGGGAATTTGCGCAGATAATGCGCCGCCGCGGCAAAAATGTCATCTTCTGGTGCAACGACGACAGTATAGACGACAGGCACGTTATGCGCGTCGGCAGGATAAGCAGGTTTTATTTTATGCAGGAATAAGCAGGATTACGCCTGACAGCGATAAAAACGGGAAAGGAGCGGGTCAATATGCGCAGTACGCTGCTTAAAATACTGTCAACACTGGCGTTTGCGGCAGTGGTTTTCCCATTTTGGTTCTCGCTGGATATCAGCGCGTTCGAGGGGATAGGCCTGCACCGGATGCTGTATTACTACGCGGTGGGCATCATTCCGTTCATGCTCGGATTTATCGGCTCAAAGGCAGTAAAGGCGCACCAAAAGTTAAAAATACCTATAAGAGCGGCGGGACTGCTCACGTTTGGGGCGGGCTTTCTCGGGTATCTTATCGGCGGGAACGGCCTGACGCTCTTTTATCTCGGCACGGGCTGCATATTCCTCTATTTTGTCGGGGAGCGCTTCGGGTACAAGAACTTCGCGGATATGTTCCCGATGTCGGCTTTCGGCTTCTACATCTTCCTCATGCTCGGCTGCTATATCGCGGTGGTGCTCACCGCGCCCGAGGAGTATTCCCGCGCCGCAGGGGACACCCTTATTATCGCGTTTGCGCTGGAATTCACGGCGGCGGCTCTGCTCATCAACCAGAGCGGCATTTACGACCGCGCGAATATGCGCAAGGAGACGCGTTCGACGCTCCCGAAGGGGCTTTCGGCTTACAACGCTGCGCTGGTGCTCGGAATGACGGTAACGGGGCTGGTGCTGTGCGTGTTCCGTGAGCAGATAGCGTGGTTTTTGTCGCAGTGCGTGCTTGCCGTCATAAGGGCGATAGTTTGGCTGATAAGCCTGTTCCACGCGGAAAGTATGCCGCTTGAAGCGTCGGAGGGCGGCGAGCTCGGCAGCGGCTGGATCACGGAGTCGCCGATAATGTATGTTGCGGAGGCTCTCGGAGTGACGGCTCTGGTCGTGCTCATCATCGTATTCCGACACAGGATATTTGCGGCGATAAAGGCGTTTTTCGCAAGGCTCGGGGCGTGGTTCAGCGGCAGGCCGGAGGAATCCGACAAGCCGGAATTCACCGATGTTTTTGAAGATCTTTCGCGTTCCCGCCGCAGGACGGAGACCGAAAGCATTTATGCTGTCAGACGCGCCTACAAGGCCGAATCCGACCCGCGCGGGAAGTTCCGTCTCGGCTATCGGATCCTGCTGTACCGCATAAAAGCGTTCGATCAGCGGCTTGTGCCCGCGGACACCGTCACCGTTCAGGCGCAGCGGGGCGCGGAGCACTTCGGCGAAGAAGAAATGCACAGTACAGCTAACGTGTACGAGAGCATACGATACGGCAGCGCCGTTCCCACAGCAGAACAGCTCAGCAGTCTCGGCGAGCTTATCGACAAATAATAACAGCGGCTCCCCCGTCATAGGCGGTGGAGCCGCTGTCTTATAAAGTTGATGTACCTATAAATCACATTCACTACGCTTTCGGTTCCTTTGTCGCACAAAGGAACCGGGTCGGGAGCTCGAGGGGAGGGCAGAGCCCTGCCCTCGTGTTGCTAGCCCACAGGCGAGCAACCTCTCTCGAGCGTCAGCGGCTCTCTTAACACAGCGGCTCTCAGCTCTTTATTACGAAATCCGAGCTTACGGGGTCGTCGATGATCTCGGTGAAGGAGCCGGCCTTACGGACGCTCTGGACGAACCAGTTAATGTTGATGATATTTGTGAAATCGAGGGACTGACCTTTTTCTATCATTATCTTGCCGTCGGCGTTCTTTATTTCGCCGGTAAAGACCTTGGCCTGACCGGACTTGATATAATCATAATATTTGGAGCAGATGCTTTCGGTGCCCTCTTTGGCCGCGGGGCCGAAGCTTACGAGGCGAGCCATACCGGAAGCGATATCGCCGCTGTATGTTCTCGGGTTGAAATTATCATTGACTATCGCGCGGATATCATCTACGAGGTAGGTGCTGAAATTGAAATAGAAGCCTGTGATGTAGTTGTCTGGCGCGACTTCGGGCAGGTCGCCGCAGTTGCCTATGACCTTGATGCCTCTCTGCGCCGCATAGCGGACAGCGTAGTCGCTTTCCATATACGACATTATGACATCGCAGCCCTGCGATATCAGGTCATCGACCGCCGCTTCGATCTCGGCGTGGTCGTTCGACCATGCCCAGTTCACGCGGACGTCGGACTGCGAGAGTTTGAGGACCTCGAGCGTACCGAGCACGAAGCCGTCGATGACACCATATACGTTATACTCTCCGGGGTCGGAAATGACGCCTATGGTGTTTGAGGAGGTGTTGTATGCCGCAGCCATACCGCATACCGCCGCGGTCTGATACAGCTCGCCTCCGAAGCTCGAGGAGGTGGAGGCTGTCTTATGGCCGCCGAAATTGAGGAAGTAGGTCATACTCGAGCGGGTCTCTTTTTCCACCGAGCTCGCGAATTTGGGGCTGCACGAAACTATGATGTTGCAGCCGTCGTCCTGCAGGGTGTTCACCGCCTCGGGGAAATCCCCGACCAGCACATTCTCGATATAGCAGGTCTCGAGCCCGAGTGTCTTTTCTATCTGCGTTCTCGCCGCCTCGAACGAAACGTGCGTCGCACCGCTCGCCATTTCATCGCCATATATGAAGCCTACCTTATAAACGGGCTCCGGGGGCTTTTCGTCGGGATCGTAATACTCGGTGACGAGCACGCCCTGCTCGTTATATACCTCTTTGCCGCCTTCATCTGTCACGGCGCGGGATTCGAGCGGTATCTTCTGAAAAACATAGTTCCCTTCCTCGTCTGTCACCGGCATACCAACTGCGTCGGTCTGCGTCACGGTCTTGTAGGAGCCCTCCTCGAGCTCGACCTCGGGTTCCTCACCGCAGGCCGAGAGTGTGAATATACACGCAGCCGCGGCAATGAGCGCCGCCGCCTTTCTGATATTTTTAGTCAAACCAAACATAAAACATTCTCCTTTATTGTCTGTTTTGCTCAAATTTGCGTAATATTTCGCATTATCAATCTATTATAACACATTTTTCCGCAAAAATCAATTTTTTTGAGAAAATTTGCAGATATTTTTCAGAAATATTTTGCTTTTTTCGGAGATTTGTGATATACTGTTATTATATAAGTAAAAGACCCGTATGAAAGGATGAGAGATATGATGTATCCGTTCCTTACACTCAGCGATGATACCGAGATAACGCACTCGGAATATTTGCCGGCGAACAGGGTGAAGGTGTATGTCGAGACCCCGGATGAAAGGGACTGCTTTCATCATCTCACCTGTTACCTGCCCGATTATTCCATAGAAGAGATATACGGTTACAGCGACGACGAGGTGGAAAAATATATGAAGGTCATACGTTCGACCGCACACCTTATACTGGAGTTCTCCAAAGAGGGAGGATTTGACAATGCCTCAGGTCTTTAAGATAGGCTCTTACTGGGTGTACTTTTGGTCTAATGAGAATGACCCGCTTGAACCGATACACGTTCATGTCGCGGAAGGCAGGCCTCGTGAGAACGGCACTAAGATCTGGATAACAGCCGGAGGAAAATGTCTGCTTGAAAACAACAACTCTCAGATATCCGAAAGGGCGTTGAGAAATATAATCCGTGTTATAGAGGCAAGAAGTGATGAGGTCATTGAAATGTGGAAAAACATTTCGGCGATATACGTTATTATTGCTGACGCGGCATAGCTTCACGAAAGGACGATAAATGACAATACCGAAAAAAGTCTGTGCGGTGCTGATATCCGCGGCGATGCTCACCCTGTCCGCCTGCGGGAGCTCCGGGGGCTCGGTGCAGGTCGGCGCAAAGGCACAGAAGATAGCGGACAGCTTCTTCTCGGGCGGCAGCGGGAGCTACCCCGCGTGGGACGATACCGACCGGGAAGCGCTCGCCGCGTATGTTACGGGCACCGATAACGACGCATTTTTCAATATCACGTTCGGCGAGTTCTTCTCCGAGTATATGTACCACCTCGTGCTGTACCATATCGACGACGATATGTCGGACGCGAACAAGGCGGTCTGTGAGGGCTACCGCGAAAGCATAATCACATATATGACGTTCGAGCGTATGTATCTTTATACAGCCGAAAAGGACTACGGAATAAGCGAAAGCACGCTCAGCGGCTCGCAGAAAAAGGAGATACGCGAGACTGCCGACAGCGTAAGACAGAACTCTGCGTCGGTGTTCTACACCTCGGCAAGCTCAATGCTCGGGGAAGATGCCGACGAGGAAAGCATAGAAAAGCTCTGCGACGAGGTGCTCGAGGCTGTCCTGCGAAAATGCGGGCTCGACAGCGACGTTTTCTATAAGTGGGAAATGATACGCTATATCGAGGAGCTTATGCTGACCGAGGCGGTAAAGAGCTCCGGTGTCACCGATAACGATGTTGAAGCGGCCTACGGACAATTCCTCGAAGCCGCGAAGGAAGAATCGGAGAAGGACCCCGCCGGTTACGACAAAAACACCGCCTATATGTCGGTATATATCCCCGAGGGCACCCGCAAAGCCGACTGTGTTTATCTGAAATACGGCAGCGATAAAAACGAGACTGCCGCGGCTGCAAAAGAGATATCCGACAGCCTGTCCGCGGGAGAAAGCCTGTCCGCGATATCCGAAAAATACCCCGACGCGGTCATATCGGAGGACATTACCGTACTGCGGGAAAGCTCGTCTTACCCGGAGGAGCTGCGGAGCGCGCTTTACTCGCTGAAAAACGCGGGTGACGTGAGCGTGCCCGCAGAATGCGCCGACGGCGTGTATGTCGTGCGCTATACGGGCGATGCCGAAATAAGCCCCGAGGCGACAGAGCAGTTAAGAAGCGACCTGCGCGCGCAGCTCGAGGGAAGCACGGAAAAAACCGTCCAGAGCAGGATATACGGCGAATGGGCGGAGAAATATAATTACATCATCAACTACGACCTGTTGAAGCTCGACAGGAAGTAGAGAGGAAAGGAATAAAAATGGAAGAAAAAAGAATACCGAAAAGAAGCGAAGTGCCCGAGCAGTACAAGTGGCACATCAACGACATCTACCCGAGCGACGAGGCGTTTGAGAAGGCGCTCTCCGATGCGGGCAAATACCCCGGCGAGGTGGCAGCCTTCGAGGGTAAGCTGTGCGCGTCCCCGGCCGATCTGCTCGGCTATATGAAGCTCGATGACGAGATAACGGAGATAGCCGAAGACCTGATAAACTACTCGAACCGCAAGAGCGACGAGGACACCGCCGTGAGCCTGTATTCCGGCTGGTGTGACCGCGTTACCGCCCTGCTGGTAGGTATCGGCAGCGCTGCCGCGTTCGCCGTTCCGGAGATAATTTCGATAACCGACGAGGATATGGAGCGGTTTTACAAGGAGCAGCCCGCTCTGGAGCATTACCGCATCGCCCTTGACAGGATACGCGCAAGACGCGCACACACGCTCTCTCCCGCCGAGGAGCGCGTTGCGGCGATGGCCGGGGAAATGATGGCCTCCCCGTCAACGATATTCTCCATGCTCGATGACGCGGATATCAAATTCCCCGATGCGTATGACAAGGACGGCAAGGCGCACCAGCTTACCCACGGGAGCTATATCCCTCTGATGATATCCGAAGACCGCGAGCTGCGCAGGTCGGCATTCACGACGCTCTACAAGACTTACAAGGGCTTCGAGAATACATATACCGCAACGATATCCGCGCACCTGAAAGCGCTCGCGTTCAACGCTGATGTCCACAAATATGAGAATACGCTCGAAGCGGCACTCGACAGCACGGAAGTCCCCACAAGCGTGTATTATAATCTTATAGACGCCGTTCACGCCAATATGGATAAGATGCACCGCTATGTCGCGCTGCGCAAAAAGATCCTCAAATTGGATGAGCTGCATTACTATGACCTGTATTCGCCTATGGTGAGCGATGTCACACAGAAAATAACGTATGAGCAGGCCGTCGAGACCGTTCTCGAGGCGGTAAAACCGCTCGGCGAGGAATACTGCGGCATAATGAAGGGCGGCTTTGAGAGCGGCTGGGTCGATGTCTATGAGAACGAGAACAAGCGCAGCGGCGCATACTCCGCGGGCGCGTACTGCCACCCGTTCGTGCTGCTCAACCACACCGACGACCTCCAGTCGGAATTCACGATCGCGCATGAAATGGGACACGCGCTGCATTCATACTACTCCAACAAGTACCAGCCCGTTACCTACCGCGAGTATAAGATCTTCGTCGCGGAGGTGGCATCTACATTCAATGAGTCGCTGCTGATGCAGCACCTGCTCAAAACAACGACCGACAAGAAAACCCGCGCATACCTGATAAACAGCTTCCTCGAGCAGTTCCGCGCAACGCTCTACCGTCAGACGATGTTCGCAGAATTCGAGCTGAAAATAAATGAGATGCAGGCAAGAGGCGAGGCTATAACCTCCGACGCGCTCTGCGAGCTCTACGGCAAGCTCAACGACCTCTATTACGGCAGCGAGATCGTCCACGACCCCGAGATCGACCACGAGTGGGAGCGCATTCCGCATTTCTATTATGATTATTATGTGTATCAGTACGCTACAGGCTTCTCGGCCGCTATAGCCCTCTCACAGCGCGTCCTCAAGGGCGGCGATAAGGAGCGCGAGGATTACCTCGGGTTCCTTAAGGGCGGCTGCTCAAAGACCCCGATCGATCTGCTCAAAGGCGCCGGCGTCGATATGACAGACGGTAAAGTCGTAAGCAGCGCTCTGGAGCTTTTCGGAGAGCTGTTAGACGAAATGGAGACGCTCACCGAGAGCTGAGAGACACAGAGAGACGCTAACGCTCGAGAGAAACGCTGACGCGTTTTGGGGGAGAGGAAACCTTTTGTGAACAAAAGGTTATCCTCTCCCCCAAGCCCCCTCTCTTTCCAAAAAACTTTGCCGGCTTCGCAGTGAGATTTACAGAGACTACGCCTATTAAGAGATTGTACTATGTAAAAGAAGGGTCTCTGCGAGCGGCAGCCGCCTTGCTTTTTATTCGCCCCCGCGGGCAAGCGCCCGAAGCGATCCGC
>JAFTAG010000238.1 GCA_017458655.1 Ruminiclostridium sp.
ATATTTCAAGGAGGACGAGTATCGGAACTACCTCAATGATGCGGGCGAAGAACCCACCGAGTATTACTTTGCGGTAACGTTCACTCTGCGTGAGAATGCGGGCTGGTCGTACAGTTACAGCAATCTGAGCGACGTTTACGCGGATATCCCGGTGCAGACATACTATTCATCGCAAATGGAGCGGTATATAGCCGAGGCGCGGCTTTACGACGTGCAGCTCCGCGGAGATCATATCCTCTTCCGGTCGGGGTCGCTTAAGCTCACCGACACTATGGATACCGAAAACACCGAAATAACGACTCCCGAAAATGTGACGCTCGGAAACGCGTATCTTGCGGCGACGGACGGCTATTACTGCAGACAAGACGTTCGGGTGATCACCTATCCCATGTCAGGCGGCAAGCTCGTTATCGCGGTATGGTTCCCCATGGACGATTATTTTATACCGGAGCTGTACCTGTATGACGGGAGAAAGCTCGATGTACTGCACGGCATCACCGACCTTGAGATGCCCGGCGCGGCTTTTGAGGATACGATACCGAAGGTTGCCGATATAAGCGATCTGACCGTGAGCGGTAACACGATAACCGTTAAATGGGCGAACGGCGGGATAACGGGCGGCACGCTCGGAAGCGGCGGCGATGTGGTCGAAAGGCTGCCGGGAAACGTTTAAAATTACCGCAAATACGGGGCGGTATCTGCTTTATGGCGGATACCGCCTGTTATTGTATTAACTCACTTCTTTTGTCAAGAACGCTCAAAAACACTTGACTTTACACCGAAAAATTGGTATAATATAGACAGCGGTTTGTATTATTTCTACAGACCTACGAGTTTAATTACGAAGTCATTAGAGTTTTTTGAAAAGATGGGGGCTTGGGGGAAGAAAAACTTTTGTACACAAAAGTTTTTCTTTCCCCATGTGGCTCGCCCACAGGCGAGACACGTTTCTCGAGCGGGAGCGACCTCTGTGCTCTCGAGCGAAAGCGACCTCTGTGCTTCAGAAGGAGAGCTGATAAATGAGCAAGGCTTACAGCGAATACATAGACCGAATGGCGGAGATACGCCGGCTGTCCTCTCCGACGCTGGAGGAGATAGACGGTGCGGACGCCTACAGCACGCGGCTCCGGCAGAACTTTTTGAAGATAAGCGAGCTTGCGGCGCTGAACAGGGAATTTCTCGACAAGGAATTCTACCCGTGCATAGGGTCGGACGAGCCGCTTGACGATGAGCGGATAAACGAGCTGACATCATTCGGTGAGCTGTTGATATCGGCGGAATGCGCGGAAAGCATCGACCTTCCGATAATGTCGCTGCTGTCGGACAGGCTCGTCACCGACGCGGAGGAGCGCAGTGACATCGACAGTATGATAATACAGCTTGACGCGCAGACAGGCACGTTTTACGAGCTGATGAATATGACCCTGCGCATAAGATCGTATCCCGCGATAGCCGACCGTTACCGCGAGCTTGGATTTTCGGTGGGGCTGGTGTTCTATGAGTTCCTGCAAAAAGACAGGTTCGCGAAGATAGACGACGAGCGGGTGCGTGAGATAATCATAACCAACGCGAGATACAGCATAGCCTTTTATGAGGGCATCTGCAGCGACGCGAAAAAGAACCGCGAGCAGCTCGAAAAGCTCGAATATATGCTCGAGATAGAGAACGACCCGTTTTATCGTGAGCTCGTGCCGCACTACGACTGGCTCTATCACCGTTTCCGCGTGCTGCAGTATTACGCGCTCGCTTCCGAGAAAAACAACGCCGCAGGCTTCACGAAGGAACAGCTCCTCACGATATACGAAAGGTCGCGGGAGCTTGTCGAGCTGTGGGATAATAACCTTGACTATTTTGAAAAGAGGCTGAACGGCAAGGAGATACGCGAGGGTCAGTATGTGCTGATGCTGCTGAATGAGCTGCTCTGCGGAAAGACCGACGCCGCGTCGCTGCAGAGGGAGCTGATCCACATATACAACAACAGGGACGCGGAGGATTACACCACGCGCGGCTGCTGTCTCAACCTTATGATACCGCTGGAGATGATACTTCTTGCCAACGGGTACGACTGCGTCGAGGAGTATGAGTACATACTCGGCGGGATATACCGCGACCTGCTCGCGTACGCTTTCCGCTCACCCAACGCGGGCAGCTTCACGGCGTTCCTCGAATACTATGTCGGGGTAATGGAAAGCTTTATCGAGACGCCGGACTGTATCTCCTTCGAGGAAATGGGGCTCGAGATAATCGCGGCGTTCCACCCGCCCACATACGTCCATTCGATGCTGGTAGGACAGATAACGGAGTATCTCTGCAGGTGCCTTTTGAAGAAAAAGCCGGAGCTTTTCATAGGTATGCGCGGCTGCAAAAATATTGACGATGTCGCGGCGCAGGCGGGCGCTATCACCGAGATAGCCTACCATTCCGCGCTCTGCCACGACTTCGGGAAGATAACCATAATCGACACCGTCATAGTATATGGCCGAAAGCTGCTCGATATGGAGTTCGACCTGATAAAGACGCATCCCCGCACCGGCAGCGATATGCTGAAACGCCACCCGTCAACACAGGCCTATGCCGATATAGCGCTCGGGCATCACAGGTGGTACGACAATTCGCGGGGATATCCCGAGGAGTTCGACACCTCAAAGAGCGAATACAAGACGATAATCGACATCGTTCAATGCGCCGACTGCCTTGACGCGGCCACCGATACGGTGGGAAGAAGCTACAGCAGGAGCAAGTCGCTGCGGGACTTCATCGGCGAGCTGAACGAGGGGAGCGGGACGCGCTACGCGCCGTGGCTGTCGGAGCTTTTCGCCGACCCCGAGATATGTCGGGATATCGAATATATGATAACTTCCGGACGGCAGCAGAACTACCGCAATACCTACTATCTGCTGCGTAAAATGCACGAAAAAACGGTATGATAAAGGAGGAGACTATGAAGGAATTTGTAAGAAGAACATTGAGAGCGTTCGCTGCGGTGTTTACCGCGCTGTCGCTTGCCGTGACTTCGTTCGCGGCGTCGGATATCCCCGTGACGGCGGCTGCCGGCGAAACGCCCGCCGCGATGCCCCTGTCGGCCGCGGAGGACAGGCTTCCCACAGGAGATCTTGTGATACCTGAGCCCGTCGAGGTGCCCACGGAGGTCGCAGACAGATACACCTACGTTCCCGATGAAAACGCGCCCGCGCCGGACAGCGGTCCGGACGGCTATAATACCTCATCGTCATATTACTACAGCACGATGACCGCGAGCGAGAAGCAGCTGTATGACATATTCCGGACGATGTTCGAGGAGTTTTACGGCAGCGACGCGGAGCCGAACGTCAGCGGCGGGACATATTTCGTTGAGTTTTATGAGTACGGGAGCCTCGGGATCTCCAAAGACCGCGCAAAAAATATAGCGCTTGCGTTTTACTGGTCCGAGCCGAGGTTTTTCTTCCTCAACGGCGGAGTGATGTTTTCCGCGCAGACAAGCGGGAGCGTAACAACGTCCAAAATTGCGCTCTCGATCTCGCCGGAGTTTTCCACCCGCGCGAAGATAGAGCAGTACAAGAGCGAGATAGAGAGCCTTACGGAGGAGTGGATGCCGGAGATACTTGCGGTAAGCGATGAGGCCGGGCGTGAGGAGCTTATCTTCAAGAAGATATGCGACCGCACGATGTACCATTACAACAAGCAGGGTCAGGCAGTGTCCGAGAACAACAATCAGACGATAGCGGGCGCTCTCGTCGATCGGGAATGCGTCTGCAACGGCTACGCGATGACTATGACGTATTTTGCGAACGCCGCGGGGCTTGACTGTATGCTTGTGGTAAGCGCGGGTCACGCGTGGAATATCATCAAGATAGACGGCGTGTGGTACGAGCTCGATGTGACGTGGACGGATCAGGACCGCGGCAGCCCCAATTCCGCAAATCTGGTATATAGTTGGGTAAATAAGAGCCATACGACATTCGTGAGTGACAGCAGCCATATATATGACACAAGCAAGGTGACGAACGGTTCAAGCTCGACCGCACTTATCGTGCCGAACTGCACCTCCGACCGTACCGACACTGTGCCGACATATATGGTCACTTATCTTTCATACGTTGGCAGCAGCTATTATATGTCCGAGGTGAAGGTAAGGGCGGGAAACAATCCTCCTTTTCTGAATTTCGGCTCCTCAAAGGTCGTATCGGGCTATTATGCCGATAAGGACTGTACGACCGAATATGATATGACTTCAATTGTCAATGAAGACACGACCATATATTATACAAGCGATGACCAGTCCGACAAGATCATAGTTTATCCCGAGACGAAATGCGGGATATATGTAACGCCGCAGAGCATAGTCAAGGGCGGCAAGGTCACACAGCCGAGCGTTACCCGCCCCGGCTTCGAGCTTGAGGGCTGGTACACGGATTTCAAATGCACGAGCGCATTCAGCTTCTCGTCGGCGGTGAGCAGCGCGGTCAGTCTGTATGCCCGCTGGACAAAGTCCGAGTCACAGGTGCAGTATTACACGGTAACATTCAACAGCAACGGCGGTTCCGCGGTAGCGCCGCAGACTGTGGTAAGCGGAAAAACAGCCACCGAGCCTACAGCGCCCACAAAGGACGGCTTCAACTTCGAGGGCTGGTACACGAATACTGCATTAACGGCAAAATATGACTTCACAATGCCCGTTACATCAAACTTTACACTGTATGCGAAGTGGACGGAAAAAGAAGCTTTCACAGTTACATTCAACAGCAACGGCGGTTCCGCTGTTGCACCGCAGACAGTCGTAAGCGGAAAAACAGCTGCCGAGCCCACAGCGCCCACAAAGGACGGCTTCAACTTCGAGGGCTGGTACACGAACACAGGGCTGACAGTTAAATATGACTTCACGACGCCGGTAACATCAAGCTTTACGCTGTACGCAAAGTGGACGGAAAAAGAAGTTTTCACAGTTACATTCAACAGCAACGGCGGTTCCGCGGTAGCACCGCAGACTGTCGTAAGCGGTAAGACAGCCACAGAGCCTACAGCGCCCACAAAGGACGGCTTTAACTTCGAGGGCTGGTACACGAACACAGGGCTGACAGTTAAATATGACTTCACGACGCCGGTAACATCAAGCTTTACGCTGTACGCGAAGTGGACGGAAAAAGAATCTTTCACGGTGACATTCAACAGCAACGGCGGGTCGGCTGTATCGCCGCAGACTGTCGTAAGCGGAAAAACAGCCACCGAGCCTACCGCGCCCACAAAGGACGGCTTCAACTTTGAGGGCTGGTACACGAATACTGCATTAACGGCAAAATATGACTTCACAACGCCCGTTACATCAAACTTTACGCTGTACGCGAAGTGGACGGAAAAATCCAAGTTTACCGTGACATTCAACAGCAACGGCGGGTCGGCTGTATCGCCGCAGACTGTCGTAAG
>JAFTAG010000031.1 GCA_017458655.1 Ruminiclostridium sp.
AGCCTGTCCGTTTCGTGCCATTTATCGCCCAACCTCAATGCTTCCGCGTCCTGTTCTTCCTTGTATTCCTTGAGCATATCCATGATCTCTTTCGGGAACTTCAAGGAACGCTGAGACTTCCTCGTCTTTGTGGTATCGGTGTAGATTCCCTTCTTTGCGTTATAGTTGGAAGTGCGGCGGACACTGATGATCTCGTTCTCGAAGTCGATGTCCTTCCATTCCAATCCTATTTAGAACAAAGCACAAATATACGACAATCCGCCGTCCAAATCTGTTTATATTGCCGTAAATTATATTAACTAACTCAAGCGTGAAATGTAATTGATAATTACCAAAGAATAAATAAATTTGAGAGAATGTTTGACAAAATCATGAGGTTGTGGTAAAATATAGTGGGTAGTTGTAAAATGTAATACAAGATATGGTAGTTGGTGATTGTATGAGATACATAGGTGGAAAAAGCCTTCTGTTAGAAAACATAAACATTGTAATAGAAACATATATTCCCGATGTTAATTCGGTCATTGATCTGTTTTCCGGATCCAGTGTTGTGTCCAGCAATTTTAAAATAAAAGGATATCAAACAATAAGCAATGATTACTTGTATTTCAGCTATGTCCTGACAAGAGCAGCAATAATGTTGAATAGGAAACCGGAATTCAAAAAGCTTGGCATTGGTTCCCCGATAGACTATCTTAATGTTCTCACAATTGATGATATGAACGCTGTCATTTCTTTTCTGTTGCTTACGGGCGATACTCTGGCTACCGCTTCATTTACTCGCCTGTCGGTCGAACTATTGAATGTGATTTTCCCCTGTTGGTCAAGTGTACTATCGTTCTGGATAATGCTCTTCATTCGCTTTTCAATATCTCTTACTTCTGCAATTGAATTTGCTTTGTCCAACTCGCTCATTCCCGTTGACCGCCACGTACCTATAATTGAAGTGAATTTGTATTGCGTGGTCTGCTCAGCCCCGTTTTTACCGAAACGGCTTATCGGAGTTGTTGCAGCTGCGCCGCCGCCTGCACCGCTATGACAACCCATAATATTCACCCCGATAAATTCATATATTGCAAGCAAACCAAAAACCTGCTCTCATTCCATGGAGAAATGTCATTTATTTGAATTGATCCGTCTGTACGCGAATTCAAGCAGTCCGATATTCATAACTGCGAACACCGCGAGATACACCGGCATTATACCGATACCGACCGCCTGCTGCAAAAGTCCGAACACCATCGGCATGAATGTGCTGCCGATGTACGCCGAAGCCATTTGCAGACCTATCACCGCTGCGCTGTTTCTCTTGCCGAAGTTTGCGGGTGCCATGTGCTGTATCGCGGGATATATCGGCCCCATGCCGGTGCCGGTTATGACAAACCCTATAGCCGCGAATATGTACCCGGGCAGCGGCAGTAATATCAGCAGTATCCCGACGGCTTCGACCGCTATCCCGATGCGTATCAGCAGCTTGTCACCGAGCTTGTTCGATACGAACGCCGAGATCAGTCTCCCGAGCATAAGTCCGCCGAATATCAGTGAGCCGAATGCCGCGCAGGTCTCGGCGCTTATACCTTCCTTTGTCCCCGCAAAGTAGCTCGAGGTCCACAGAAAGCAGGTAGCCTCGCCCGAGCAGTAAGCAAAGAAGGCTATAAGCGTAGGGATCACCCCGCGTATTTTCAGAGCCTCCTTTATTCCCGCGCTGTCGCTCTCGTCGTCCGCCTCCGCGGCTGCGCTCTTTTTCCAGAGCGGCACAGACAGCAGACATACGAGCATTATACCCGACTGTATATACGCCGTCCACCGGTAGCCCTCGTTCCAATGTGCATGAGAAAGCGCGAGCGACATTATGTACGGGCTTATCATCGCTCCCACGCCGTAGAAGCAGTGCAGGAAGTTCATTACCGCGGAGGAAAAGTGCTTTGCGACATAGTTGTTGAGCGCGGCATCTACGGAGCCCGCTCCCACTCCATAAGGAATTACAAACAGGAACAGCATCCAATACTGTGTCGAAAATGAAAACCCGATAAGCCCGATCACTGTCAGCAATATCGAGCATACGACTATCCACTGCGTTCGGATCTTTCTTATCAGATACGGAGCGACAAGCGCAGAGATTATAGTCATGAACGAGATCGACATTGAGACATATCCCGCGTATGACGACGGCACACCGAAGTCCGTCTGCATGGTCGGCCAGCCCGAACCGAGCAGCGAGTCCGGCAGCCCGAGGCTCACGAACGCGAGATATATCACCGCAAGCAGCAAAGCGGTCATTGCTTCCACTCCGCGTCGGGCTTCCACTGACATTCGGTAACGATCATATCGGTAAAGGTCGCTCTGAATGAACCGATAGTCGGACTCGCCGCGTAAATGCCGAAATTAATCGTGCCTGAACCGGCAAACATATGAAATATCCTCATCTGTCTGAATGTTTTTCCGTCGGTGCCGCACTCGATGCAAAAATCGCTCTCCCGGCGGCTGAAACGATACCACATCTCTTTTATCCCGGAAGAAATATCGGTAGTCGCCCAATCCGAATAACCGTTGTTTGTGACGACGCTGCCGAGCCTCTGATAATTCTCGTTTTCGTACTCGATAGAAGCCTTGAACCAATTGTCACTGTCGAGGTACATAGCCACTCCGCATTGATCGAACCGATTTTTGCTCTCGAATTTAGTCTTTACAATAAACGAAAAATACTTCTCGTCTGTTTTGGCTTGAAATACCGGCGCGTTGTCGTTCGTAAAACCATAGTATGTTCTCTGCCAAAGATCTGTACCGCTTTCTGTGATGACTTCAATGCTGTTATTGTTTACATTGACATTGTGCGGTCTGCGTACCCATTCGGGGTCCATTTCAAGAAAAGCTCTGTTTTCCATTTGTTTACTCCTTTACCCGATATTGACAATCATGCGGATCTGTGTTATTATGTAATTGCATTATATCATATATATTGAGTGAAATCAATACACAATATTGCATATTTATTACACAATATCACATTGAGGTGGCGCGATGAAAAACAACAATTATCCCCGAATACCCACCGACGAGACATTCCGCGAGCTTTCCGAGCATGGGAACGCGCAGTACCCGTTCAAGTATTACTATGAAGACATCTGGGATTTTGAGCTGCACCGCATAGACTGGCACTGGCACAGCGAGGTCGAATTTATCATGGTCGAAAGCGGAACGGCTTATCTGTACGCGGGCAGCGAAAGCTATACCTTACACGCCGGTGACGGCGCTTTTATCAACTCCAGGGTCATACACCGCATGGAATGCGACGGCAGCACGATACTTCCCAACATAGTATTTTCGCCCTCTATTATTGCACCCGAGGGCAGTCTTATCCACGACAGGTATATCGAACCGATAACGGAACGCGGGAATGAGTGTATCATCTTTTCCCGCCAAGATGAAAACGACAGGCTTATCCTCGATACTCTCACGGAACTTTTTTCTGTGCAGGAAGAAAAGCTCGGCGATATAAAGACCGTCGAGCTGCTGATAAAAATATGGTATCTGATGTATGAGTCCTCCGAACACAATATGCGTGCGGAGGCGGCCGACAGCTTCGCACATTTGAGGTCAAGGCTCCGCATAATGATGCAGTATATACACAATAACTACTCCCGAAAGATAACGCTCAATGATATTGCCGACAGTGTTTCATTGAGCAAGAGCAGCGTTATGTCGCTTTTCGGGAAATATCTGCGCACTTCTCCGGTGAATTACCTGATAGAATACAGGCTTGAACGCGCGGCAAAGCTGCTTACAGATACCGAGAAAAGCGTAGCTGCGATAGCGTCTGATACGGGATTTGAAAATGTCGGCTATTTCTGCCGCAAATTCAAGAGCCTTTTCGGTATGACGCCGACGGAGTACAGAAATAACGGGTGAGCTTTGTGCCGCCGCTTAGCGTTATATATGTCTGCATTGTATTATCAGCCCGATGCGGCGAAATGTCCGGACAAGAAAGGAATTTTATGATTCCCGGATAACTCACCAAAAAGCAAAACTATCAAAAACAGAGGGAAACCCGAAATAAATCGCCGGGAACCGGCGCCCTGCGAGATGCCCCCATTAATTCCGGCGGACGACTACTCTGAGGGCACCAACCCGAGCTAACTCCATAGAAGAATGTTACCGGTGACTCGAAGAGAGGCGGACGACGTGCGGCCGGGCGGCTGCTTGGCAGCGCGCATCGTGCGCGCTTTTGGCAGACCGCCTTCGATGCTTCCTGCATCGGTCCTTTAGCGGCTCGGTACGAGACGCCATACTTCTCCGCACCTGCAGGCGGAAAGTAGGTCGCACCGCAGGCAGAGAGCCTCG
>JAFTAG010000239.1 GCA_017458655.1 Ruminiclostridium sp.
AAAGCCCGGCAGTATGGGCAAGCCGAACCCGCAGTATGATGTCCGTGTGCTTCTTCCCGACGGAACTCCCGCAGGTACAGGCGAAACGGGTGAGATCTGCGTAAAGCTGAAAGACGTTAACGCTCCCGGATACGGCGTTCCTGGACTTGCGCTGTGCTACTACGGAGATGAAGAGAACACTGCCGAGACATGGCGCGACGGTTACTATCACACCGGCGATACCGCGTGGGTAGATGAGGACGGCTACTTCTGGTATGTCGGCAGAGTTGACGATGTTATCAAGTCTTCCGGCTACCGTATCGGGCCTTTCGAGATCGAGAGTGTCCTCATGGAACTGCCCTATGTTCTTGAATGCGCTGTTACAGGCGTTCCGGACGAAATAAGAGGACAGGTGGTAAAGGCAACTATTGTTCTCACAAAGGATAAAACAGGCTCGGAGGAGCTTGTAAACGAGATAAAGGAATACGTCAAGGAGCGTACTGCACCTTACAAGTACCCTCGTGTCATTGAGTTCGTTCCCGAGCTTCCGAAAACAGTAGGCAGCGGCAAAATACGCCGTGCCGCTATCCGTGAAATGGATAAGGCTAAGTATCAGAAATAAAATGAACAAGACTTTTGTAACGAAAATGCCGAATCACATCGGTGCATTTCTGAAAGCAAGCAGGTGTTTTGCTTCACTCGGTGTTAATATCACGAGAGTAAGTTATAACAAAGCTGTGGATTCCCATATGCTGTTTATCGACGCTGAGGGAACACCGGAGCAGCTTGCTGAAGCGACCGAGGAGCTCACTGCGATCGGTTACCTCCAATGCAACGAGGACAATCGGAGCGTTGTACTGCTGGAGTTTCGTCTGAAAGACGAACCCGGCAGCGTGACCGCAATTCTGGAACTTATCAGCTCGCACAATTTCAATATCTCCTATATCAGCTCGCAGGAAAACGGCACCGAATATCAGCTTTTCAAAATGGGGCTTATAGTTGATGATCCGTATAAGATAAATGCTTTCATCGAGGAAGCCAAAAAGCTTTGCAGCGTCAGGGTAATTGAATATAATCACGCCGAGAAGATATATGACAACAGCTTCTTTTACAGTACATTCGTCAATGAACTTTCATCTGCTATGGGAATATCCGAAGAAGCCAAAAATGAGCTCATAGTCAATGCAAATCTGGCCATGCAGATACTGGACGAGACCGGTGTATCTCCTTATCGTACCTTTGACAGCATAAGCCGTTTCGCAGAGCTGCTCGCGGCTTCAAGAGGCAGAAATTTTTCTCCGAGGATAACCTCTCACAATATCACCGAGAATACAGTAGTAACACTTATTGAGCCTCCTTGCGGAAGCAATACCGCAATTATAAAAAGCGGCAGCGAATACCTGTTTGTTGATTCCGGCTACGCCTGCTATAAAGATGAAATGCTTTCGATTTTCAGAAATATTATCCCGGAGTTTGACAGCATTGAAAAGAAATGCTTTATTACTCATGCCGACGTTGATCACTGCGGACTTCTTCCTATTTTTGATGCTGTATATGCCAGCGCCGGAAGTGCGGAGTGCCTGCGTCTTGAAAGCGAAGATAAGGGCGGCTTCC
>JAFTAG010000240.1 GCA_017458655.1 Ruminiclostridium sp.
CCGCCCATTCGTACCGCCCTAAAGCCGTCATATTGCACAGATTTTCCTTGACATACGACAGTATGCCTGCGAAAAATTTGTACAATCTGCCGACTTTATGTCGGCACGCCTGAACGACAATAGGTTTTTAGAGGAGCCCTTTAATAAGTCGCGAAGCGACACCATAACTATTCACTGTTCACTGTTCACTCTTCACTATTCATTATTTCTCCCTGTGTCAGTGAAGAGTGAAGAATGAATAATGAATAGTGAATAGTGAATAGTTGTGGTTGCGCTCCGCGATTATTTTTATGGAGAGTTATCCGGATAATCACAATTCACAATTCACGATTGCAGCCCGCGACGTCGGCGCGTTGTCGGGAGCGTGACGAGCTTCACCGCCCGCCGCCGAAAAGCTCGTCGGCCATACCGCTCTCCCGCAGCAGCCCGATAACGCTGACAAGCTTCATTATGCGGGCGGCGCGGTCGAGCTTTGCGCGGTTCTCGGCGCGAAGATGCGGACGCAGTGCGTTCAGCAGAGCGGTGTTCTTGTCGTCGTCGCCGAGCTTCGTCACCAGCTCGAGCAGCCTGAACAGCAGCTCCGGGTCGATATTCCCGAAAATGCCGCCCGTATCGCCGTTTTCGCCGTTCCCGCCGGTATCGCCCGTACTGCCCGTATTGCCCGAGAGAATGCCGAGCAGCGCGGAAATATCGTCCGTATCCGTCACCGCTCTCACCTCCCGGACAGCCCCGCGTTATCGGCCGCCGAATTTCTTTCCGATAGCATCGACCTGCGCCTTGTCTTTGAGTACGCCGTCGAGCTTATCCCTGTCCGCGGGCTGCATATACTGTTTCACTGCCGCGATATCGCCGCTTTTCACCGCTTCCCGGAGCTTATCCTCCGGCATTCCGAGCTGTCTGCTCGCCGCTTTCATCAGACTGTCGATGTTTATGCCCATTTCCGTTACCTTCCTTTCAAGGATATGCCGCCGCGCCTGCCGATATGACCCGGGCGGGCGGCGTTGTTGTCGTTTTTGCAAAAAAATATTAAAAAATGTGGATTTTTTTTGAAAATCATTTGACTTTAATGTGATATAGTGGTATAATAAAAAAGCAGATTTGATCAAATGAAATGCGGAGGTCACTATGAAAATTATCGTTATTTCGGACACCAACAAGGATTACAAGGGCTACAAGGCTGTAGTCGAAAAGAACCTCGACGCGGATATGTTCATCCACCTCGGCGATGGTGAGCACGAATTCGCCGATGTCAAGGCGGAATTCCCCGACAAGACCTTCTACTATATCGGCGGCGAGTGCGATTACGGCAAGCACAAGATGCTCGAGGTCATCGAGGCCGCGGGATATAAGATACTCTGCATACACGGTCACGAGCATAACGTGCAGGGCAGTCTCGACCCGCTGATAAATGAGGCAAAGACCAGAGGCTGCAAGGTCGCTCTTTACGGTCATACGCATATGTACCGTACCGAGTGCATCGACGGCGTTTACATAATGAACCCCGGCGCCATAGACTCCCCGCGCGGCAAGAACAAGCCCTCCTACGGCCTTATCACCATTGACGGGAACGGCAAGCTCACAATGACCATAGTTGCCGTAAACAAGTGACCTCTGCCGTTCGCGGACGATATATTATATGCACAAAAAGCGGATATGAGACTGTCCGCACCGAACAGGAGCCTTTCCAAAATGAAAAAGCCTTATATAGTCTGCCTGAAATACGGCACATGGCGCAACGAGCTGTGGTTCTCGGCCAAGGACGAAGATACCTCGGAGAGCAGGTGGGACAGAGCGATAGCGGAGCTTCCCGCGATCAGTATGCGCTGCGCCAACTCAAACGAATTTATGTCGGCCGCCGTCGAGCATATCGAGGCGCGCGGCTTCACGAGGATACAGCATTGATGCGAAGCCTCGCGGCGGGGAAGAACGATGCCGGTCAGAGGCTCGACCGCTTTCTGATGAAGGCGTTTCCCGCTATGTCTATGGGATATATTTGCCGGCTTATCCGAAAAAAGGACATAAAGGTCGGCGGAAAGCGTACCGAGCCGGCTTACAAGCTCACCGAGGGCGATGTGATAACGATATACGCGCCCGATGATATGCTCGGAGAAAGACCCCGCGATACGGGCAGCACCCGTGTTGGCGGGGATATTCGCGTTATTTACGAGGACGGGAATATCCTGCTGGCCGACAAGGAGCCGGGGCTGCTCGTTCACGAGGACGACGGCGGGAGCTCCGACACGCTTATAGACCGCATCAAGAGCTATCTTGTCGGCAAGGGCGAATACGACCCCGACAGCGAGCTGTCCTTCGCCCCCGCGCTGTGCAACCGCATAGACCGCAATACCGGCGGGATAGTGATAGCCGCGAAGAATGCCGAGAGCCTGCGCGTGCTCAATCAGAAGATACGCGACCGCGAGCTCACAAAGCTGTATCTCTGCGCGGTGTGCGGCATTCCCGAAAAAAAAGAGGATACCCTCACGGGGTATCTCTACAAGGACGCGAAGCTCAACCGCGTGTATATCACCGACCGCAAAGCTCCCGAAAACCGCACCGCTGTCACGAAATACCGTGTCCTGCGCACCAACGCCGACGGTGACAGCCTGCTCGAGGTCGATCTTATCACCGGCCGCACCCACCAGATACGCGCGCACATGGCATCTATAGGCCACCCGCTGCTCGGTGACGGGAAGTACGGCTCCAACCGTGTCAACAAGGAGAAGGGCTATAGATACCAAGCGCTGTACAGCTACAAGCTGCGCTTTGAGTTCACAACCGAGGCCGGCTGTCTTGGATACCTCAACGGCCGTGAGTTTGAAGCCCCCGATGTGTGGTTTTTGAAAAATTTTGAGTAGCACATCACAGTCGGAATGAGCACTCGCCGCGGCATTGTCCCGGTGTTGGTAAAGTGAACAAAACAAAATGCAAAAATGTATTACAAATATGTATTGCAAATTTGTAAAGTTTGTGGTATAATAACAGTAGAAAGGTGTACGATAAAAATGATCGCGGAAATTGGCGGTATGATTTTTGAGTGGGACGAAAAGAAGGAGCA
>JAFTAG010000241.1 GCA_017458655.1 Ruminiclostridium sp.
GACAATTAGCAGAACATCTCTACGCGGACTGCGTCGGGCGCTTGCCCGCGGGGGCGAATAAAAAGCAAGTAGTCTGCCGCTCGCAGAGACCCTTCTTTCACATAGCACGATCTTGCAGCAGGCGCAGCTTCTCTCAAATCTTACTGCGAAGCCAATACAGTTTTTTCGAAAGGAAGAGAGGGGTCCGGGGAGAGAGGGGAAACCTTTCTTCCAAGAAAGGTTTCCTCTCTTTCCCCGTCTCGAGCGTTAGCGACTCTCTCACACGAAGTCTGCCAGAAACGGGTTGTATCTCTTCTCGGCGGCGAGGGTGGTGCACTCGCCGTGGCCGGGGAAGATATCGTAATCGCCGTCGAGCTCGCGGAGCTTATCGAGCGAGCGCATTAGCGTGTCGGTGTCGCCGGAATAGCAGTCGCTGCGGCCGATGCTGTCCTTGAACAGCGTATCGCCCGAGAAGATGACGCCCCTGCCGGCGTCGCTGTCGCAGATGAAGCAGACGCTTCCCGCGGTGTGGCCGGGCGTGCATACCACTTTTAACGTGACATCGCCCTGTGTGATCTTGTCGCCGTCGGCGAGCAGGGTATCGGGGGTGCAGGCGTTGAAGGGCTTCCCCGGGCAGAAGAACGCGAGAGCCTTGCTGCCGTCCGATAGCAGCTCGACATCGGCGCTGTGAATAAAGATAGGCGAGCCGGTCTTCTCCTTGATGAACGCGGCGGCTCCGGTATGGTCAAAATGCCCGTGAGTGAGCAGTATTTTCTTTATCGTAAGTCCCGCAGCCTCCGCCTCGGAGAGTATGCGCTCGCCCTCGTCGGCGGGGTCGATAACAACGGCCTCGCCGTTCCCCGTTCCGACAATGTAGCAGTTTGTGCCGAGCGGCGGCAGTTCAAGCTGTATGATGTTCATTTTATTTTGTTCCTTTCAGTGCGTTGATATTCAGACTGCAAACAGCAGCCAGACCGTGAGCCCGAGACAGGCTGCTGCCCCGAGAAGCAGCAGCGGGCTGCCGAATATCACGGCAAACTGCGTGCGGACGGGCAGCTCCGAGCGGTTTTTCAGCCGGAACGTTTTCATAACTACCGCGAGCACCGCGGCTCCCGCGCCGACATAGAAAACGATGAGCGCCGCATTTGTGACAAAGCGGGACAGGGTGCGGAAGAACTCGTCAATGCCCGCGTCCCCGAACGTCTCGGGAAGATACGACTGCAGCAAGGCCGTCAGATTGTTTATGACGTGGCATATCACCGCGGGCAGCACCGAGCCGGAGCGGACAGCGATGATGCCGAGGAATATCCCGAAAAAGAATGTATATAGGAACTGGTCAAAATTGAAGTGCGACAGGCTGAACAGCATCGCGGAAACTATGACAGCCGCGGTGTCGCTGTACTTTTGCAGCGGTTTCAGCAGGTAATGCCTGTACAGCAGCTCCTCACAGAGAGGCGCGACGATAAGCGTGTTCACGGTCATCACCGAGAACGTGTAAACGCTCGTCGGCATACTCCCCGAAAACGCCATTTCGGGCTTTGGGACGCCATACAGCGCGTTGAGCAGGTCGGAAATACAGCCTGTCAGAAGCGAGCCGCAGGTCGCGAAGAACAGTCCCGCGATATACAAAACCACGATGTCGAGCGGAAAGCGCTTGTAGTCCCCGCTTTCGGGGAGCTTCCCAAGCTCGCGGATATGCCCGCGGAACAGCAGCGCCGCCGCTGCGATCGGAATGCCGTATGATATCAGCGCGTTGGCGACCATACTTACCGTGAAGCCGATATCGGTCTTCCTGTCCGCGGCGGCGCTCCCGAAAAAGGCACCCGCGACCGCATACACGAGCGATAATATCAGATACCCGCCAAGCAGGTAGTTGACGGGCTCGAGGAACAGCATAGCCGCGTAGCGGGAAACAAGGCTTTTCAGCGAACCGCGCTCGCCGTCCATTATGCGCCACCCCCGATGAGTGACGCGATAAGACCGGACGAAAATCCGCAGAACGTGTCAACGATCATAATTATCGCGAGTATTGCGGGAACGGTGAAAATGAGCATCGCGGCCTTTTTCCCGTTGGATATCCCGGGGCAGACCTTCGGCACCTTGTAGCGCTTTATCTGCTTTATTTTCAGTATCGCCGATATCAGCCCTATTCCGATGAAAATGAACAGGCTTATCATAAATATGCCGAATATCGCGAGCCATATCATATCCTCGTCGGGTATGTCGCCGTCCATTCCGCTCAGGAAGAATGTCTGCACGCCGTGAGTTGACATCAGCAGTATCATTATGCCGCCGAGTGAATTGAGTATGGCGTGAATTATCGTAGTCGGGAATATCGACCCGGTCACATTCGCGATATAGCCGAGCGCGATACCCATTGCCATAGTGTAAAGCCCCTGCGTGATGTTCCCGTGGAACAGTCCGAACAGAATGCCGGTGGTGAATATGGCGAAGCCGTTGCCGTAGGGCTTAAGCTCGTCCATTATGAGCCCGCGGAACATAAATTCCTCAAAAACGGGAGCTATCACAACGAGCATAAAGAACATAAACAGGGCTCTTGCGGGGCTGGTGCTGGCCATTTCCGACACGGTGTTGAGCTGGCGGGTCGGGTCGGCGCGGTCGGTGAGGAGGAATGTGACGATGATGGTTATGATGTTTACGGCCTGTCCGAGCCCATATACCGCGGGCAGGTTGCCGATCGCGCGGGTATTGCTTTTCGGTATGGTGTAAAGCGTGCGTATGCCCTTGCCGTTCTTGCCGAGCCGCCGGAACATAAACGCGCCGATGATACTCGGAAGTATCTGGAGCATCAGACCCGAAATGCACAGCTCGATAATATATATCGTATCGGGCATAACGGAGCCGTTGAGCGAGCTATAGACGATGTTCACGACGAACACGGCTATGTACCGGAGCACAAAGCATATCATTATATAAGTCCCCACGAGCAGTGCGGACTTTCTGTAAGCAGGCATAATATCAATAGTTTCTTCCTGCATATCTCACCTCGGAATTCCCGCGGTTCCCCGGCCTTCGGCGGGGGAAAACGCGTAAAGTCGTGCAGCAGTATCTGTTAAAGGAGCAGAGACGATAAGTCTGTCTCTGCTCTTTCGGTCCCTTTGTCGTAAAAAGGGACCGGGTCGGGAGCTCGAGGGCAGAGCCCTGCTCTCGTGTGGCTCGCCTACAGGCGAACCACGTCTCTCACGCTTTCTTTTTGCGCCGGAAGTTCTTTTCCCAGTTGTCTATTATCTTGGTCTGGGCGCGCTCGACGGCGAGGCTGTTGGGGGGGACGGCCTTTGTGATCGTGGAGCCGGCGGCCGTTGTGGCGTTCTC
>JAFTAG010000032.1 GCA_017458655.1 Ruminiclostridium sp.
GTTACCGATGACCGCGTGAACGGCGCGTTCGGTATCGGTATTGAGAACGACACGTTTTATGTCATCGAAGCGGGTGCCGTGCTTATCGCGACAGGCGGCGCGGCGGGGCTTTACAAGCCGAACAATCCGGGATTTTCACGGCATAAGATGTGGTACTGCCCGTTCAATACGGGAGCCGGCTACGCTATGGGAATACGTCACGGCGCGGAGATGACGACCTTCGAGATGCGCTTTATCGCGCTTCGCTGCAAGGACACGATAGCTCCCACGGGGACTCTCGCGCAGGGTGTCGGCGCAAAGCAGGTGAACGCTCTCGGTGAGGTCTATGAGCAGAAATACGGGCTCACCACATCGGAGCGTGTATATGGCACTGTTACGGAAAACGCGGCGGGCAGAGGTCCGTGCTTCCTGCGGACAAAAGGGATAACAAAGGAGCAAGAGCAGTCGCTTCTGAAAGCGTACCTGAATATGGCACCGTCGCAGACGCTGAAATGGGCGGAAAGCGGCGAGCTCCCGTCGGAATACGATGTTGAGATTGAAGGCACCGAACCGTACATTGTCGGCGGACATACCGCAAGCGGCTTCTGGGTGAATGCAGACCGCGCAACCACAATAAAGGGCTTGTACGCTGCCGGCGATGTCGCGGGCGGAGCTCCGCAGAAGTATGTTACGGGCACGCTTGCCGAGGGTGAGATCGCCGCACTCGCTATACTGCGGTATCTGAACGGAAATACGACCGGAAACATCACCGAAGAAAACGTCAGGTACCACGAAAACGAGGTATCGTCATTTCTCGGAAACTCCGAAAGTCCGTACACAGCCGAGCAGCTTGAAGAAGCTATGCAAACCGTTATGGACAGCTACGCGGGCGGCATAAAAACGAATTACCGCTTCTCGGAAAAGAGCCTCGACATAGCCGACAGACGTATCGTGGAGCTGCAAAAACTCTCCTACGAACTTCATGCGGACAACTGGCAGGAGCTTATGTACATCTATGAGCTGCGTGAACGGCTTACTGTTTGCAGAACAGTCATAGCACACCTTAAAGCCCGCCATGAGACCCGCTGGCACTGTTTTGCGGAAAATTCCGACTATCCGGAGCGCGACGACGAGCACTGGAAAGTGTTTGTCAATTCCCGTTTTGAGAACGGAAAAACCGAGATCATATTAAGGAGAGTGAGTGACAGTTGAGCATTGAGATAGACAAGCTGAAATGCGTCGGCTGCGGGAAATGCCGCGATGTGTGTCCCGGTACTCTGATCGCTCTCGATGAAGAAAAACGTGCGTATATAAAGTACCCGCGGGACTGCTGGGGCTGCACGAGCTGCATCAAGGAATGTCCCGTTCACGCGATAAGATTCTTTCTCGGTGCCGATATGGGCGGTCTCGGCAGCAGGCTTCACACCGAGAAAAAGGGTGACATACTGCGCTGGATAATAGAAAAGCCCGGCGGTGTAACCGAAGAAATTGACGTAGATACAAGAGAATCAAACAAGTATTAGGAGATGATGAAATGCCCGAATTATCACACCTTGACGAGCTCGAAGCCGAAGCGATATACATAATGCGCGAGGTCGCGGCGGAGTGCGAAAAGCCCGTTATGCTGTACTCTATCGGAAAGGACAGCTCAGTGATGCTGCACCTCGCGCTCAAAGCGTTTTATCCCGAAAAGCCGCCGTTCCCGTTCCTGCACGTCAACACGACATGGAAGTTCAGGGAAATGATAAAATTCCGCGATGAGACCGCAGAAAAGCTCGGTATAGAAATGCTCGAATATATAAATGAGGACGGTGTGAAGCGCGGAATCAATCCGTTCGACCACGGCGCGGCATACACCGACATAATGAAAACGCAGGCGCTCAAACAGGCGCTTGACAAGTATGGATTCACTGCGGCGTTCGGCGGCGGCAGACGCGACGAAGAAAAGTCCCGCGCAAAGGAAAGAATATTCTCGTTCCGCAGTGCCTCTCATGCGTGGGATCCGAAAAACCAGCGCCCCGAAATGTGGAAGCTCTATAACACCAAGATAAACAAGGGCGAGAGTATCCGCGTTTTCCCGATATCGAACTGGACGGAAAAGGATATATGGCAGTACATACGCCGCGAGAACATTGACATCGTTCCGTTGTATTTCGCGGCGGTGCGACCCGTTGTTGAGCGTGACGGAAATATCATTATGGTAGATGATGAGCGTTTCCCGCTCCGCGAGGGCGAAGTCCCGCAGATGAAGTCGGTGAGGTTCAGAACACTCGGCTGCTATCCGCTCACCGGAGGTATTGAGTCAACTGCGGCGACGATTGACGAGATAATAGAGGAAACGCTTGCGAGTGTGGAATCCGAGCGTACCTCGCGTGTTATCGACAACGAGGCTGCGGGAAGCATGGAGCGCAGAAAGAGAGAGGGGTATTTCTGATATGGCGGGATTATTGAAGTTTATTACCTGTGGAAGCGTAGATGACGGAAAATCCACTCTCATCGGGCATATCCTGTATGACGCGAAGCTTATCTATGCCGATCAGGAAAAGGCGCTCGAACTCGACAGCAAGGTCGGCAGTACAGGCGGCGCTATCGACTATTCGCTGCTGCTTGACGGACTTATGGCGGAGCGCGAACAAGGCATCACGATAGATGTTGCGTACCGGTATTTCACCACCGACGCGAGAAGCTTCATTGTTGCGGATACTCCCGGACACGAGGAATACACACGCAATATGGCTGTCGGCGCGTCCTTCGCGGAGCTCGCCATCATACTTGTTGACGCTTCGCAGGGTGTTCTTGTGCAGACCCGAAGACACGCGAGAATTTGCAGTCTCATGGGTATCCGTCACTACGTTTTTGCCGTAAACAAAATGGACCTCGTTAAATACAGCGAGAACCGTTTTAATGAGATACTCGCGCAGATTAACGAGCTTGCGGCGGAGCTTTCCCTGTCCGACGTGAAAGTCATCCCTCTTTCCGCAACAGTCGGCGACAACGTAACAAAGCACTCGGAGAATATGTCGTGGTACACGGGAGAAACGCTGCTGAAATACCTTGAGACCGTCGATGTCAGCGACAAGGACAGCGGCGAGAAATTCTATATGCCGGTGCAGCGTGTCTGCCGCCCCGACCGCACATTCAGAGGATTTCAGGGTCAGGTCGAAGCGGGCAGCGTTTCCGTCGGCGATACGGTAAGAACGCTCCCCAGCGGCGAGAGCGCGACGGTAAAAAGCATACTCGTTACCGACAAGCAGGCGGATACTGCGCATACGGGTCAGCCTGTCACGATCACGCTTGACCGCGAAGTAGATGTATCGCGCGGCTGTGTCATCACAAAGGACGATGACATAGCGGCATACGGCACACTCGACGTATCGCTTCTCTGGACAGATGACAGCGAGCTGAATGTGGGCGGAGACTGCCTTGTAAAGCTCGGCACAAAGCTGATACCCGCGATAGTAACAGAAATAAAATATGCCGTAGATGTGAATACGGGCGAGCATATCCTCGCAAGGACGATAAGCAAGAACGGCATAGCGCGCTGCACAATAAAGCTCTCGGAGCCGATAACCGCAGACAGGTTTGCGCTGCACAAGACGCTGGGTGAGCTCATACTTATCGACCGTGTGAGCAACATGACCGCTGCCTGTGGCGTAGTCGAGGATGTTCTTGACAAGGCGGTCAGCGGTAGAGAAAAAGCCTCTTTTACAGACGGAGTGTTGAAAGCCCGCGGCGATGTTTTCGAGGAATTCTACTACGATGTGAACAGCTGCAATATCTTCCACGCCCAGACCATACACCGTACCTTTACGGTCGGCGATGAGATACCCACTGTCGGAAAGAGCTACGACTATCCCGATGATCTCGACATCATAGTTATGCGTGACAAGGTCGCAGTGAAGATACGCGCACGAAAAATAACCGGAATTCTCTCGTTTGACGAATATGAATATGACGGAAGTGTTCCGCTGGTGAACGGGCGAGGTTTTGCGGTAAACGCAAAGACCGATGCGGACGTAAAACGTTTCTTCTCGGAGTACGCCGCGACAGATGAACACAGTATGCCCGCACTGTCCGCAAAATGGCTGGATTTCGATACTTATCGTAAGATATTTATTTCGGGAGCATATATCTGAGCCGGAGGAGAAATGAAAATGCATGAAAGAAATATCGGCGCGGAAGCTTTTGCGGAAACCGATAAGGCTGCTGTTACCGTTATAGATGTCTGCTCATGATAGGTCGCCGCATTATCGCGGAAGCCGCCGGGAAAGCGTTCATTTACGACTTCGCGGTATGGTGCGAGCGCACGGGAAACAAGCTGATAAAGGGCTCGTGCCTCTGTGCTTCACGCCATACCGTTCAACAGCTTCCCGGTGGGATAACCGTTTCCGAGACAAGACGGCGTGAGTATCTATGATGGGCGAAGGTGCGCATGAGGAAAACAGTCGCGCCAATTGACTTTCCGTACTGTGAAATTTATGTGATTTTTTTCGGAAATCTGTTGACACAGAGAGTCTATAATGCTATAATCAATTAAGGTCAATTTAATATAGCTCAATTTATATACGGGCGAAATTTAATGAATGAGAAAATAAAGAAAAAATCACCAGCAAAAGTAATACTCATCGTCTGCGCCATAATTGTCGTTTTACTGATAATTGCGGATATCCTTGTCGGAAATTATCTTGTTTCATTTGCAATAGGGCGCTCTTCGGCATCTGGAGCGGCAGTCGCTCCGCCGTCCGTGACAAGCGATGAGACAAACAATATCGTGGACATCAACGCCAAAGCGATGTCGGAAAAGACTTCAGCATGGCTGGAAGCTGCCGAGGTATCTGAAGCCTTTATAACCTCCGATGACGGGCTGCTGCTGAATGGCAGTATAGTCCGCACTCCGCAGAAAAGCGACCTCTGGGTGATCATAATTCACGGCTACACCGGCAGGAAGGAACACATGGCAAACTATGCCGCGTATTATGCCGAGCGCGGGTTCAATGTGCTGCTGCCGGATATGCGGGGACACGGCGAGAGCGAGGGTGACTACATCGGCATGGGCTGGCTTGACAGGAACGATGTGCTGAAATGGACAGACCTGATAATTTCGGAGGATCCTGCCGCGGTCATAACGATGCACGGCGTATCAATGGGCGGCGCGACTGTGATGATGACTTCCGGAGAGAACTTACCGGACAATGTGAAGGCTATCATTGATGACTGCGGCTATACCTCGGTGTGGGACATCTTTTCCGATGAGCTGCAATACATATTCGGGCTGCCGGCATTCCCTTTCCTGAACACGGCGAGTGTAATTGCCAAAATACGCGCGGGTTACACCTTCGAGGAAGCCTCAGCGCTTGAGCAGGTGAAGAAAGCCAAAGTCCCGATGATGTTCATTCACGGTTCGGAGGACAATTTTGTGCATACCGAAATGGCGTATCGGTTGCATGAAGTCTGCCCGACGGACAAGGAGCTGTATGTTGCCGAGGGCGCGGGGCACGGCGGAGCAGTGTATGTTGATCCCGATGCTTATTTCGGGAAGATATTCGCGTTTTTGGAGGAACAGAACATTCTGTGAAAGGAAGGGTATTATGGGTGTTTACGATTTTACGGTAAAGAACAACAAGGGCGAGGATATCTCACTTGGCGACTACAAAGGCAAAGTCCTGCTGATAGTCAACACGGCTACACGGTGCGGACTTACCCCGCAGTACGAAGGGCTTGAAAAGCTCTACGAAAAGTATAACGCACGAGGCTTTGAGATACTTGATTTCCCGTGCAACCAGTTTGCGTTTCAGGCTCCCGGCAGCGACGAGAAGATCGACTCCTTCTGCAAGCTGAAATACGATACAAAGTTTCCGCGATTTGCGAAGATAAAGGTGAACGGTGCCGATGAAGCGCCTTTGTACGCATATCTCAAAAGTCGGAAGGAAGGTCGTATCAAGTGGAATTTCACCAAATTCCTGATAGGCGCGGACGGAGAGGTGAAGGAGCGCTTTGAGCCTTCACAGACTCCCGATAAGCTTGAAGGCGCGATAGAACGGGAACTGCCTGGCTGAAAAGGAGAGAATATGAGCATCATGGAAACGATAAAAGAACGCCGCAGTGTCCGCACATTCGACGGCAGGAGCATTGAGCCGCAGGTTTTGCAGGATATACTCGGATATGCCCGGGAAGCGGAAAATCCCTACGTTCAAAGCATTGAATGGAAGATATTGAACGCAAAAGCGGACGGAGTATCGAGCGCTGTGATCGTTGGTACTGACACTTTTATTGTGGGAAAAATGAAACGTGCGGAACACGCCGAAGAAGCCTTCGGTTACTCGTTTGAAAAGGTCGTACTTTACGCGCAGTCTCTCGGCATCGGGACAACATGGATCGGCGGTACCATGACCCGTGCTGCGTTTGAAAAGGCAGCACATCTCGGTGAAGATGAGGTAATGCCATGTGTGAGTCCTCTCGGATATCCCGCAGAGAAAATGTCAGTGCGGGAAACTATGATGCGCGCGGGTATAAAAGCGGATTCAAGGCTCGATTTTTCAGAGCTGTTCTTTGACGGTTCGTTTGAAAAGCCGCTTACTGCGGAATCTGCCGGACATATAAAGCAAGCGCTTGAACTGGTGCGGCTCGCCCCGTCCGCTGTGAACAAGCAGCCTTGGCGGGCTGTAGTTGACGGGAGCAAGGTGCATTTTTATGAGAAGCGAAGCACGGGCTACCCGCACGATACCTTTATATGATAAGAGTTTCCTCTTTTGCTGATTGATGCCATGGTTTATTCCTCCTTCAATAAACCGCAGGCTTATCTGTACCTATCGTTCTACACTTTAAAGCGCGATTTGTCAACCCCTGTCAACCCCTTTGAAAAAATTTCTGTTACAAATCTCGGAATGGTCAATTGAAAAGTTAAATGCAGCACTTGAGTCAAAAATGTTGCAATATCGGTATTGCCTGTGTCGGGCATACGTCCTGCACCGATATTTGATCTGAATAACGCCCTGTTCCCGACCGTAACAGTCTATGACCTGAAACAGATCGGTGATAAGCTGTTTTATATGGAGCCGAAGATCGGCGAGGATTTCACGCGCACCGGGCAGTTGGCTCTTAACGATACTATTCGGGAAAAGCTGGAGAATATGCGGGATTTTTCGTTCACGTTTCGCGGTGATGAGCTGTTCAGCGAAGGGCGCGTCGGGCTGCTTGAAAATATTGTCCGTAAGCAGGTCGAAGCCTTGCTGTCGGGAAAGAGGCTGACTACAGAAGATGTCTTCCCTGTGAGCAGCGCCGCAAGAAAGCGATTTGAGGATGACTATAACTGATTCTGTATATATAATCCAAACACATCAGTGTTTTCTGATGTATTGAAAAGACCGGTTACTATGGCCACCATTGATTTAAAAGATTATCCGCTTTTAGAGGAATATGTTGAAATGCTCGAAAAAAACGAAACCGATGAAATATGCTTTACTGAGAACGGAAAGCCAATCGCATATCTGAGCCTTACACCAGAATACAAAAGGATGCTCTCGGAAAATGATGACCAATGATGACAATACCAAAAAAGGAAGTGCTTAAATATATCTGCGAGCTTATAGAGAAATGGGACAAGTGCAATGACACCATTGAAAATGAGCATTGGGACTATGCGCAGCAGGCTGTCAGGTTATATGCGATAATACTTCCCGCAATGTGGTGGTAATATACAAATAACGGACAGTACGCAATGCTGTCCGTTATGCTGCTTATTCGGAGGATAAATCTTCGTCGGTTAGTTCGATCTCACCGTGTTTTTTCTCGTAGTTCTTGATCTCTTTCTTGATGATCGTTTCTATCAGATTTGTGAGAGAGCGATTTTCAGCTTCAGCTATCTTTTTGATCTTTGCATGGTCAACGAGATCAAGCCGCAGAGTAAACTGTGATTTTATTACTGCCATAGTGATACCTCCTTTTCAAATATATGATACCACTATGGTGTATATTTGTATGCAACCACCTTGACACCACATTGACACCTTGTTATAATAATAGTATTCTGTTATTATTCGAGGTGAAATATGAATACATTTACAGTCAGCTTCTTCGGTCACAGGGAGATAGAACGCCCGTTTGTGATAGAACAAAGGCTCGAAGCGGTCATTACCGATCTCATGAAGAAGAAAGAATATATAGAATTCTTTGTAGGCAGGGACGGCGAGTTCGATCAGCTCGCTTCTTCTACCGTTTGTCGCGTGGCAAAGCGGCTGGAATACGGCAATACAGCCCTTGTGCTTGTTCTTCCGTATATGCGGGCGGAATACCGCGATAACGAGGACAGCTTTCACAAATACTACGATGAGGTCGAGATATGCGAGGAGTCCGCAGCAGCATACTCCGCAGCGGCTTTCAAGAAGCGGAACCGGTTAATGGTTGACAGGTCCGATCTCGTTATATGCTGTGTTGAGCGCAAGGAAGGCGGAGCGTACAGCACAATTCGCTACGCCGAGCGCTCCGGTAAGAGCATACTGAACCTTGCCGATGATAAAAATTTTTCCGATAAAATGTGATATTTTCAATCGGTGATAGTTCTGACCTTGACAAATGCCTGCAAACGGCGCTATAATACAATAAATCGACACAATGGAGACGTTGTAACGGAGACCCAAATACAACAAGATAACTTCCGAAAAGTACAACGTAAATATTATGATCTATGCAATGTCCGACATACACGGAATGTATGACAAGTATATAAAAATGCTGGAGCTCATAAAGTTCTCGGATGCTGATGATCTGTATGTGCTCGGTGATGTTATCGATCGCGGCGACAAGTCCGTTGAGGTTCTGTTCGATATGATGAAGCGCCCGAATGTGCATCCGATAATCGGGAACCACGAACTTATGGCACTTATTGCCATTTATGTTAAGCTTAATTGTCTTACAGTTGAGCCTCCGGTTTCCGAAGACTCACTATTCAGCAACTGGCTTGTGAGCGGTGGTGAAGCTACACTGGAAGGGATAGCAAAGCTACCCAACGATCAAAGGCTCGTTATTATCGACTATCTGTCGGAATTTGTGCTGTATAAGGCGGTAGATGTAGGTGACAAGACCTTTATAATGGTGCATTCCGGGTTTGACAATTTCAGTCGCGAAAAGAAACTGTCAGACTATACCGTAAACGATCTCGTATGGCATCGACCCGACCCCGGATTCCGCTATTTTGAGGACGAGAGTATTTTTGTCGTTGCAGGGCATACACCTACATGGGCTATAAACGGCGGTAACTCCATTATACATAGCTGCGGAAATATACTCATTGATTGCGGTGCGTGTCACGAAGGCGGCAGACTTGCTTGTCTGTGCTTTGATACAATGGAAGAATTCTATATCTGATCTTCACTAAACGATCAAAAGGGGGATGAATATGAAGTTTTATCTGATGCACAAGGACGTTCGGGTCGCGGCGATGAATATAAACGGTCAGAACGGTCTTATAGTGAGCATCTTCGACATAACCGCTCCCGAACATCTTCCCGTTGGCGTAAATTACCGTGACGGAAAAGCAGATAAAGACGCACTTGATAAATGGTGGGAATACCGCTGTATTCCCGAACAACGTAAAGGGATAGACAATGCGCTAATAAAGCTGAAGGTGCAGACCGAAATGACGCTTGCTCTCCGTGGGAACGCTGTCAGTCTTACCGACAAATACTGGGTAAAGCCTGCCGACACCGATCTGGAATGGGCTGATGTGGATTTCTTTGAGAATCCGCATTTCTCCGATCATGTAAATATGTCGCTCCGAGGGCAAAGGTGGGACAACTGCAAGAAAGTAATAGATTACAGGTCGCCCGACAATACTACAAACGGCAATCTGCCGAAATATTGGAAATATGAGGACGGCAGGATTTTTCTTGTCAAGGGCGGCAGCGACCCATACAATCAGCAGCCATTCAATGAGTTGATTGCTTCTGCGATAATGAGAAGGCTCGGTATTCCTCACGTTGAATACAGCCTCTTCCCCGATGAGAAACCCTATTCTCGCTGTGACTGCTTCACAACACCGGAAACGGAGTTTGTGAGCGCATGGCAGATATATAGGACTTTGGACAAGCCTAAAGACGTTTCAGTGTACAGGCATTTTCTCAACTGCTGTGAAATTCTCGGCATAAAAGATGCCGTTCGCTTGATAGATGAGATGATCGTTCTCGACCATATCATTCTGAACGAGGACAGACATCTGAACAACTTCGGCTTTCTCCGCGACCCCGATACGCTTGAATGGATAGGAGCTGCTCCGATATTTGACAGCGGAACATCGCTGAGATATAACCGGTTTCACGATTCGTTTTACTGGAATGAGGATTCTTACTTCTGCAAACCGTTCAAGGACTCGCACAAAGAACAGCTAAAGCTCGTGTCATCATTCGATTGGATAGACTTCTCGAAGCTTGAAGGGCTTGATGATGAAATAAGGGCAATCTTCTCTGCTGAACAAGCTAAGCCGTATATAGAGCCGAAGCGGTGTGAAGCGATAATTGAGATGATACATCAAGAGATTGAAGAAGTCCGCACGATGAAGCAGAACCGTGACAACGAATCCGATACAACAGATCACGATGTTGCAAGTGATTTCGCTGCATCATATTTAAAATAGTAGCAAATCTGTCCTTGCGTTGAAAAGTGGTAAAAGTGTTGACTATACAGCATTTTTATGGTATAATTATAGTAGCAAATTTAACGACCGTCAGAAATTACACTTGATATATAACAGGAGTGGTTTTTATGCAAAGAATATTCGGTTACTGCCGTGTATCGACGGCGAAGCAGAACATAGATCGACAGGAAAGAAACATACTTGCGGCTTTTCCGAGTGCAAAGGTATATAAGGAAAAGTACACGGGTACGAAGTTCATCGGGCGCAAGGAATTTGATAAGATACTGAAACAGGTTCAAGAGGGCGATATGATCGTTTTTGATAGTGTTAGCCGTATGAGCCGAAACGCCACGGACGGGATAGAGCTATATATGGATTTATACGGCAAAGGCATCGAGCTTGTGTTCCTGAAAGAACCGCATATCAACACATCGACCTACAAACAGGCGATAAACAATACCGTCGAACTTGTCGGGAACGATATTGCCGACATA
>JAFTAG010000033.1 GCA_017458655.1 Ruminiclostridium sp.
ACTCCCATTCCCCATAGAAATAATCTTCAAATATCCTGAAAGCCTCATCACCGAGCGGCTCGGAAACATCGGTCTCGTAGGTGTAAACTCTGTCCTTCTCCGGGGACATTTCGCTGTAAGCATACAGGATAAGCTTTTTGCGGAATGCTCTCCAAGCTTCTTCGGTGAGTCCGAGTTCGACATATTTTTCAAGGAGTGAGTTCATTGCGTTCGGCTTTATTCCCGCAGCCTTGTAGTCCTCGGCAGTATGGTAATACAGCCAGCGCGGGGAGAATACATTTTCTCCGACAACGACAGAGTATTCGCTTGCAAAATACGCCGCGATCTTTTCATCGCTGCCGCTTGTAAGCATATACAGATCTTCATCACTGTAGATATTCTGTTTAAGCCCCTCCGAATCAAACTCCGAGTAATACTTATTTCTCCTTTCGATCATTTCCGTCAGCTCGTCATTCGTAAGTCCCATTATTTTTGCACAGCTCAGGTCATTGACATTGTCATAGAGCGTGCAGGGCGTTTCCGTATCGTATAATTTTTCCGCTTCCTTTAAATATTCACCGCGTTCACCGGGCTCCGCCATATCTATGAGGTCTTTTTGAGCCGCAGTCTGCCGATCGCCGAATTTTATATCCCACCCGGCATTGAAATCACGCGCTCCCCAATTTGTGTCCGCGGGAAGAAACGGCTCCGGCATGGATGTGTCGGTTATCCGCTCGAAACGGTCGGCTGTATTATCCCATATCAAAACTCCGTTTATCGATACCGAGCTTATCATAGAAGTGTCGATATGTCCCGCATTATATCTCCCGGTAAACATATGACCGTCGGCAGTCTCCATTACCGGGTTTACCGTGTTCGGTTCAAGTGCGAACAGAACCTCATATCCGTCAGCCATGATAATTTTTATATCCGCTTCCGCAAGCTCCGCGAGCTCGTCTCCCGTCAGTCCCGACGGCTCGCATTTTACCGTTACGGTATTCTCGCAGATGTACACAGCTTTCATGTTCACGTTCCCGGCAGTCAGCGGTATCGCTTTATACGTTTCTATCACGCGCGCGGGAACAAGCCCCTTGCTTATAACAAGAGAATAAGCGGGATCGTTTTGCATAGCTTTATGATCTTCAAAGCTGACGCTCCGATCAGTAAAAGCAAGAGTTATCTCATCACTCGGCTCATATTGTGTGCAGCTTTTTTCCCATATATATACAAGCCCGTCCTTCTTTATGAGCTTGAACGGCTTTCCGCTGAATTCTTTATCAGAGTCTGCGATACATGGTGCGACGCGGGGCTGGAGATCATAGCCCGGGTCTTTATCGAAAATTTCTTCGTATATGACTTTCGCGGTAAGTCCGTCGAATTCATATTCCTTCACCTTCACCGTACAGCCTTCGTATTTATATACGATCTCGTCGGTGACGGGAGTCGGTTCGTTCTCACTTACAACTGTCACAGCTCCCGGTCTGTAGTTACCGCTCACAGCTATCTTGTCCCAATTACTCCACAGCCATAACGCGCCGTCCGCAATAAGAGCCAGAGCAGCCGCTATAACCACCGCACGGGTGATGATATACATTACGCGTTCTTTTTTTGTTATCCCGATATTACCCTCAACAGGCTTGATATCTGTGACGTTTCCGGTATCTCCGACAGCGCCGTGACCGCAGGAGCCCGGCATTGCGAGCGCCACATACTTCTCGTCAAGACCGCCGAGAATATTCATAAACCTTTCTTCGCGTCTCATATCCCGATGCCCTCCTTTTCAAGGAATTTCCTCAGCTTCTCGCGTGTGCGCCGCAGGCTCATTCGCACTCTGTCCTCGCCGGTATTGAGGTCGGCGGCGATCTCGCCGTATGTGCTCCCGTAATAATACCGCCGGACGAACATTATCTGCTTCTCACGGGGCAGCGTTGACAAAAAGCTTTCCACTGCCTTAAGTACAGCCTTATCCTCTGCCTCGCTTTCAACGTTCTCCTTCGACGGCAGACACTCCGCTATCTCGTCGAAACCGACGGATCTGTAGCCTCTGCCGTTCTTTATCCGATTGGCCGCCGCGTACATATTAAGAGCGATATGCCGTGCGATCGACACAACAAAAGCACCGAGCTTTGCCGGTCGTTTCGGTGGAATGACCTCCCACACTTCCATATATGTATCGTTTGTGCATTCCTCGGTGTCCTCGCGGCTGCCGAGAATATTGTATGCCACGCTTCTGCACGCGCCGCCGTATTTCTTATCGGTCTCCGTTATCGCGTCTTCGGAGCGGTCAAAGTACAGCTTTATGATCTTTTCGTCAGTCATTTTGCCCTCCCATATAATTCCCTCTATAAATACAGTCAATATTCCGGACGCTGACCGAACACTTTCTTACAAAAATTTTTAAAGCAGATACCGTTGGTGAGGCTTCAAAGATATCAGTATGCCCTCACATTGTCAATCCGCAGCATTTTACCGTTCCGTCGGGTGTGCCTGTAAAATGCAGCTTAAAACCTCCGAGCTTCTTTCCGGCATCTACATAATAGTCGTAACAGGTTTCGCTCTCGCCGAAATTGATGAAGAGCGCGCCGACAGCCTTTAGCTTTATATCCGGCATATCGGTCTCTTCAACGGCTTTCCCGATGAAATCATCTTTTGATGACTCGGCAGGATCTGCGGCTGCCTGAATATGCCTTATAAGTTCATCGTTTTCGTATTTTTCATCGGCAGCTTTTTCATCGGGAACTCTTACTGCTGCATATTTCAGTTTTCTGCCCCAGATCGTGACCTTGATGTTTACGGGAAACTCTGTCCCAAGATGTCTTATTTCCATGATAATATCCTCCTGTCGAATTATTTCGGGACTCCTCTAAAAACCTATTGTCGTTCAGGCGTATCGTCAGAAAGTCGGCAGATTGTACAAATTTCCTGCAGGCATACTGCCGTATGTCAAAGGAAAGTTGTGCAATATGACGGCTAATGCAGGATGCATTATCATGTCGGCCCAAACGCCGCAGGACGCGGCGATATTAGGCTGACAAGATTTATTGGCGGTGCGAATGACAGGATGTCATTCAGAAGATTTTCAAAACGCGCACGACGCGCGCATAAAAGAAATCTTCCAAATGGGGCGGCAAGAGGTTTTCAGAGGTACCCTTTGATTATATCACATTCCACAATGCGTGACAACCCTCAATCGTTGTCAGATCGTCTCTTTTTTCGTTTGACCTCTTCTTCCCACACTTTTTCCTGTCCGATCTCTTTTCGTACATCATCGACAATGCGCACACATTCGGCTTCCGTGGGTATGAAGCCGTTGGCTTTGAAGAAACTGTCTCTCATTGAATCGAGAGCAGCGTCAAGGCTCCCGCCCTTTGGTCCGTTCTCCTTCGGGTTCATCATTTTCAGAAGCTCGGTCAGGTCTTCCGGAAGTTCATTGGAAAAGCGACTTTTCGTATTTCCGGCTCGTGAGCAGTCTCGCACTTATAGAACAGGACAGGCGTGTGCTTTTCCGCAAGAGCTCCGGCCAAAGGATCCCGTATCACCTCCGGCAACGAATACGCTGCTATATCTATATTGAGACCCGTAAGCTCCCATATCCTGTGCCCGAAATACATACGCTCCATAGTATCGATGATATCGGAGCTGTGGACTATTATCGGGGACTCGTGCCTGTCACTAAGGCTTCCTATAAACCAAACGTAATGCACCCTTTGCGGATACTCACGTTCGAACATCACGGAAACGAGGCGCATAAAGCGCCTGTCCCGGAAGTCATCGACCATGTTATCTACAAGCTCAAGCGTTTCCTCGTCTGTCGGGAAACGCCCGTTCTTATCGTAAAACTCCTGCACCAATGACTTCTCACCCATAAGTGTTTCTCCTTAGCTTGCAAGGTCTATATTGTTTTTCTTTTGCGGAATATCTTTCAGAAAGCTCAGGTCATACCTGCTGAGATCTACGGTTTTACAGTATTCTGCAGGCTTTCCGCGCTGGATCTTCCAGTGCATACCGACCGGCATTTCCATTATCTTTTTGAACGGCTTACCGCACAGCTTTGATATAAGATGTATCGTGGACTCATCACGCCCTCCCATATATACAAGAGTATCGCAGTTATCAACGATGGTCTGTGAGCTTGCACCGTAACCCGCGTCAAGCTGCGCGAGGGACTGTATTGCAATAAGAGCGGAAATGCCGCGAGAACGGATATTGGATATCATATTCTCAAAGCCGACGATACGGGCATTGGTGCCGAAGTCATCGAGTATAAACCGTACCGGCACGGGAAGTCTGTTGTCGGGATAATCATTCGCGGTGTCGCATAGGACGGTCATAGCCTGACTGTAAAAGAGATTTGCCACAGTATCCTTTGAACGGTCGGTATCGCTTACCTCAACAAATACAGCAGTCTTTTCCTGACCGATACGAGCAAAATCTATCTCGTTTTTGCTCAGAAGATGACGCATCTCCTTCGTATCGAACTTGTTGAAAAGCACGGTCGTAGTTACTATAATTGTATTCATAGTTTTTGTGGGAGCCATTTTGAACTTCTGCCACTGGCTGTATGCCCAGCTTTCC
>JAFTAG010000242.1 GCA_017458655.1 Ruminiclostridium sp.
GTCTCGCAGAGCGTTGTGGGCAGGTGATAGATAAGGCGGGCAATGCCGAGGTTGTCATAGCTTACTATGTTCTTTTCGGTATCGAACACCTTGCCGACTTCAATAGCTATCTGAGCCTCCTTGAAGGAGCGGGCGAGGTCCTTCACACCGATAACGGGGGTACCGATACCGATGTTGACGCGGGTGAAGAACTCGGTCTGGAGGGTATCCGCGATGGAGCGGGCGAGCTTTTCGAGGTCTTTGACGTCGATGCCGCTCTTTATCTCCTTGACGAGCACTATCTCACTCTCGGTGATGTTGAATACGAAGTCCTTGTTCTTGTCCGGGAACAGGTTCTGTATCACGTCATACGCCGAAACATCGTTGGACGACACAATGCTGATAAGGAACACGACGCGGTTGATATCCGCGTTGAAGTGCAGCTCGCGGGACTTTATACTGATATCGCCCGGAAGCACGTTATCGAGAATGATATTCTTAACGAAGTTGTTGCGGTCGTACTTCTCATCATAATACTGCTTGATGCTCGACAGCGAGATAGCGAGAATGGAAGCGTACTTCCCCGCCATTTCGTCCGTTCCCTCGACAAATACCGCGTAATCCGGCTTCACATGGACGCCGAACGGCTTATAGGTATAGCCGTCGCGGATAAAGATATCGTGCGAATCGCTGAACTCGATAGAGAAGAAGTCGTTTGACGTCCCTATCTTGGAAAGCTCGCTGCACGCTACGATAGTCGCGTTCTCGTCGATAACGCCGATCACTCTGCCGACGGTATCACGCATCTGATGAACTACTCCCTGAAACAATCTGTTTGACATAGTTTTTTCCTTTCCTGGCATCAGCCCTGCCCGCTGCCGCTTAATGTCTCTCGGCGGACGTCATACGATATCCGCCACGCCCATGCGTGCAGTCGGGGATCTTTTTGGTTTTCCGCGTAAAATTACGCACAAAAATATATACACTTCTATTTTAATAGAAAACGCAAAAAAAATCAAGTGTTTTTTATGAAAAATGTAAAAATTTTAGAAGAAATTTTTTACATCTTGCCAAAACGGGCTTTTTGTGGTATAATAGTAGTCAATTATCTACTGATAAACGGTCGTTTTTTCCGGGAGATGAGAAAACGACGGAAATGAAGGAGGCTCCGCAATGAGCAAGACTTACTATATCACCACCCCGATATACTACCCGTCGGGCAATCCCCACATCGGCCACTGTTACACCACCGTGGCGTGCGACGTTATCGCGCGTATGAAGCGTATGCAGGGCTGCGACGTGATGTTTCTCACCGGAACGGACGAGCATGGCGCGAAGATACAGAAGAAGGCCGAGGCCGAGGGCAAGACCCCGCAGCAGTACGTTGACGGCATAGTCGAGAACTTCAAGAAGCTCTGGAGCTTTATGAATATAAGCTACGACCGCTATGTGCGCACCACCGACGATTACCACATCGAGACCGTGCAGAACATCTTTAAGAAGCTGTACGACAAAGGCTATATCTATAAAAGCTCCTACAAGGGCAAATACTGCATCGACTGCGAGAGCTTCTGGACGGAAACACAGCTCGCGGACGGGAAATGCCCCGACTGCGGCCGCGACGTCATCGACGCCGAGGAGGAGGCATACTTCCTAAAGCTTTCCACAATGACCGACAAGGTCACCGACCTGCTCCGCAATACCGACTATCTGCGCCCCGAGAGCCGCGTAAACGAGATGATAAACAATTTCGTCAAGGACGGCCTCGAAGACCTCTGCATTTCCCGTACATCGGTAAAATGGGGCATTCCCGTGCCGTTTGACGAGAAGCACACCGTATATGTGTGGGTGGACGCGCTCATCAACTATATCAGCGCCCTCGGCTACGAGAACGGCAGATATAACGATTTCGAGAAATACTGGCCTGCGGATATGCACATGACCGCGAAGGAGATAGTCCGTTTCCACTCGATAGTGTGGCCGGCTATCCTTATGATGCTGGATATCCCGCTGCCCAAGCGGCTTTACGGCCACGGCTGGATAACCTTCGGCGGCGCAAAGATGTCAAAGTCCCTCGGAAACGTTGTTGACCCGTTCATTTTAGGCGAGCGCTACGGCGTTGACGCGGTAAGATACCAGATACTCCGCGATATGCCCTACGGCTCGGACTCCAACTTCTCCAACGAGATAATGGTGGGGCGCATCAACACCGACCTTGCGAACGATCTCGGGAACCTCGTTTCCCGCACGGTGGCAATGGCCGATAAGTATTTCGGCGGCACTCTGATAACCGACAGACAGCCCGACAAGCTCGACGACGAGCTTATCGGAATGGCAAAGGCGCTGCGCGAGCCGGTGGCGAAATACGTCGATGAAGCTCAGCACTCCCTCGCTCTCGCCGAGATATTCAAGGTGATATCGAGAGCCAACAAGTATATAGACGAGACCGCGCCGTGGATACTCGCGAAGGACGAAGCGAACAAAGCCCGCCTCGCGACGGTGCTGTACAATCTGCTCGAGACGATACGCCTCTGCTCGTCGCTGCTGTACCCGTTTATGCCCGTCACGATGCCGAAGGTGTGGGAGCAGATAGGCGCGAAGGAAGCCGATGTGACGTATGAGAACGCGGCGATATTCGGCGTTCTGCCCGCGAATGTAACGGTGCACAAGGGCGAAGTGCTCTTCCCGAGAATAGATATAGACAAGGAGATCGACGAGCTGAACAAGCTCCTCACCCCCGAAAAAACGATAAAAGAGGACGAAGACCTCGACAAAGCGAATATAATAAGTATAGACGAGTTTGCGAATGTGAAGCTCCGTACAGGCGAGATAACCGCCTGCGAAAAGGTGGCAAAGTCGAAGAAGCTGCTGAAAATACAGCTCGACGACGGCAGACACGGCAGACAGATAGTTTCCGGCATAGCGAGCTGGTACAAGCCCGAAGACCTGATAGGTAAAAAGGTGATCTTCGTCGCCAACCTCGCCCCCGCCAAGCTCTGCGGCGAGGAAAGTCAGGGTATGCTCCTCGCAGCCAACGCCGGCGACGCAGCCAGAGTCGTCTTCATAGACAAAGATGTCCCCAACGGCAGCGTGGTGAGATAAGGTCACGCCTGTTTCCCCTGCCGGAGGCGGGGAAACAAAAGCCGTCCGCCGGAGGCGGACACCGTAATTATCAATTAGCAACGGAGAGTTTAATGGGAAAGAAAAAATCCAACAAGTTAAATCTTATCATCTGCGGTGTCGCGTTCATAATAATGGTGATAGTGCTGTTCTCCGAGGGCATAGAAAATGTCATCGGAGCACTTCTGAAGCTAAACCCGTTGTTTCTTGTGCTCGCTGTCGCGTGTATGGTACTGTACTGGCTCGGCGAGGGCATCGGTCTGCACCTCGCGGCAAAAAGTCTGGAGCCGAAGACGCGTTTCCGGGATTCGTTCCTCGTAACGATGATAGGTCAGTATTTCAACTGCATAACGCCGTTCGCGTCGGGCGGTCAGCCAATGCAGATATACACCTACTACAAAAAGGGAATGCCGCTCGGCTCGGCGATGACCGCGCTGCTCAGCCGCTTTATCGTATATCAGTTCACACTGACGCTCTATTCCGTGGTATTTCTGATATGCCGCCTCTCGATGTTCACCGAGGGTAATCTTAAGCCGCTGACACTGCTCGTTATAGTGGGATTTATCATAAACACGTTCGTTATCGTCCTGCTGTTCATGCTCGCGTTTTTCCGCGCCGCGACGACAAAGCTCGCGCACGGTATCGTGAAGCTTCTCGCGAAAATAAAGATCATAAAGGATCCCGCGGACAAACTCGAATACATAGACAAGGAGCTCGAAACATACTACGAGAATTTCAGATTCATCAAAAGCCAGCCCGTGATGATACTGAAAATGTTCCTCGTTACGGTCGTGCAGCTGTTCTGCTACTTCTCGATAACCTTCGTGATATACATAGGCTTCGACATTCCGCACGACACGGATTTTTTCACAATAATAGCCTGTCAGGCCTTCGTGCTGATGATATCGTCATTCGTGCCGCTCCCGGGAGCTATGGGAGCCGCCGAGGGAAGCTACGCCGCTTTCTTCAAGGGGATATTCGGGGATTACTACACCGGCGTCTCAACGTTTATATGGCGCTTCCTCACGTTCTATATGCCTATCCTTGTGGGAATAGTGATAAACCTGCGAATGACCAGGAAAGGTGTAGATCTCAACAATGCCGAGGAACACCTCAAAAAAGAAGAAACACAGGTATGAATCCGGCCCCTGCCGAAAGGCAAGGGCTTTTCTTGTAACGCGGCGAGCAGTGAAATTATCGTCGGGCTTCCGTAAAATTCATAAATTTTCGTAAAATTGTTGGAAATTTTGAAAAAATGTTTGACATTTTGGCGAAAATGTGAGAAAATATAGATGTATGAATTTCTCCGAAAGGAAAGGTAACTATGATACGAAAAAAAGGCGTGCTGCGCATACTCGCCGCATTCTTCGTCTGTGCCGCCGTTATGCTGTCGGCATTCCCCGTCGCGGCAAAGGCGGTCGCCGTGTATGTGTGGGACGGCAAGACCGAGCTGCAGCCAGGCCGCATTTATTACATAACCGACACGGTAAGGGTACATAAGGCAGTGACCATACCCGCGGGAACAAAGCTGAGCGTGCGGGACGGCGGTCAGCTCAAAATACAGTCGATCGGCTATCTCACCGTCCGCGGGGAGCTTTCGGTCGCTATCGGCGGCCTCATCATCAACAGCGGCTCCCTCAGCATCAAGCCCGAAGGGACGCTCAGCGTTTACGGACAGCTCCAGTCCTCCATAAACGGCAAAATGTATATGTCCGGCAAGACAAACATTTATAACAGGGGCATTTTTGAGACCTCCTCGGCAACAAAGATCTATAAGACCGCGGAAATACTCGTCAAGGGCGAGCTTGATTTCTACAAGAGCAGCGATGTGAAGCTCAGCGGCGAGATAACAACCGTGGAAAAAAGCATAATACAGCTTCGCGGTATTTTCGCGATATCGCTGAGCGGCTCTATAGATGTCAGCGGACACCTCACCATAGGCGCGGAATCCAACGTTCGCTGCAGCGGCACGTTCACACTGCGCCCCGACGCCACATATACGCGCTTCAAGCCGATAATCATTACCAAGAGCGGTACGTTCTCGGACGGCCGTCCGACCTACAAATACGAGGATATGACTGTCGATGTGCTGATAGACGAGCCCGATGTCGAGCTCCACGGTATCGACGTTTCGTATGCGCAGGGCGACAGCATCGACTGGGAGCAGGTCGCCGCCTCCGGCATAGATTTCGCGATAATCAGAGCCGGCCGCGGTTATATCTCCGACGAGAAGCCCATGGCGGAGGATATCCACTTCCGCAGAAATATCGAGGAAGCCCAAAAATACGGCATCGACGTCGGTGTGTATTTCTACAGCTACGCCACCTCGGTCGCCGAAGCGCGTGCCGAAGCGGAATTCTATGTTGATATCATAGAGGGCTATCAGATACAGTACCCCGTTATCCTCGATATGGAGGAGAGCTTCCAGGGGGAAATAGGCAAGAAGAAGCTCACAAATATGATAGACGCGTTCTTTGAAGTGCTTATGGAGCACCACTACTTCCCGATGTTCTACTCCTACAAGGCGTGGATAGAGCAGTATCTCGATATGACCACTCTCGACAAGTACGCCGTATGGCTGGCGCAGATAAGCGACGAGGTGACGTACGACGGCGGCTACTACATCTGGCAGTATTCCTTCACCGGAAAGGTCAGCGGCATACCGAATGATATCGACCTCGATATAAGCTACAAGAACTGGCCGGAGATACTGAAAAAATACGGTCTGAACAACCTGAAGTGACGCCCCTCCCCCTGCCCCCTCCCCGGGGAGGGGGGTTTTTTTTGCGGGGGCTGCGCCCCCGCTCCCTGCTTATTTGTGGGGGCTGCGCCCCCGTCTGTCTGCCTCTGTCTGCCTCTGCCTGCCTCCGTCTGCCTCTGCCTGCCTCTGCCTGCCTCTCTCCCCTATCTTTCAACTCTTTCAACGTTAAAACCTGTTTAAACGTGGTTTAAAGTATCTGATTTCCACAGGTTTTGAGCATTTTCCACAGCAAAAGGACTCCCCCAAAAATTATTTAATCTGTTGAAATTTCACTATTTTTCCGCGGCGGGTCAAAAAGATGTCCAAAACGCTTGACGCTGAGGGATTTTTGGGGTAAGATATGAAAGTACCATAGACATACTATAGGGTAACTATGCCCTGACGGTATCAGCAAAGGAAAAAGTTATGCCCGAAACGATAATATCAGCCTCAATACTCAATTCCGACCTGTCGGATCTGCGCTCGACCGCGAAAGCAGTCGAAAAAAGCGGCGCCGACTGGCTCCACTTTGACGTTATGGACGGCGAGTTTGTGGAGAACATAACGTTCGGGAGCTCGGTGCTCGCGGCAGTAAAGCCGCACACCACCGCTTTCCTCGACGTTCACCTAATGGCAGCGCACCCGCAGCGGCAGATAAAGCTGTTCGCGAATGCGGGCGCCGACAACATCACATTCCACATCGAGAGCGACTGCGACCCGGCGGAAGTGATACGCGAAATACACGCGCTCGGGCTGAAAGCCGGTATCGCGGTAAAGCCGAAGACCCCCGCGGAGGCGATAATACCTTACCTCGCGGACGTCGATATGGCGCTTGTGATGACTGTCGAGCCGGGCTACGGCGGACAGGGCTTCATACCCGACACGCTCCCCAAAATACGGGAGCTTCGCAAAGCCGCGCCCGACCTGCACATTGAGGTTGACGGCGGGATAAACCCCGAGACCTCAAAGCTCGTCAGAGAGGCCGGCGCGAACGTGCTTGTCGCGGGGACCTTCTTGTTCCGTGCGCAGGATATGCACGCGGCGGCGGAGCAGCTCAGATAAGCTTCGACATCACCGACACCGCGTCCGTGCCGCAGAGCACTTTGCCGTGCTCAACGGCGTAGGCTATATCCGTCGCGTCATCGGAGTACTCCCCGTATTCACGGATAAGGCGGGCGGCAGGCCCGGTCTCGTCGGAGGATACGGCGGCGACAAGGCAGTAGCACTTCTCCAGCCGATAGAGCGCCGAGGAGGAGGCCTTCCCCACAAGCCCCGCGCAAAGGCGCAGAACGGCATCAAGCTGCCCGGAAACGCACATAACGGTGCGGACAGCAGACTCGCCCCTGTCGGTATCGGGCGGCGGGAGCGGCTCCATACCGAGGGTCGAGACATACATCACACACCCGCCGTCCTCGGACGGGAACGCTTCAAGGAACAGCCTGTCGATATCCTTGTCGGGAAATATGGCGCTCTCCGACCTGAAACGCTTCAGAAACCGCGTGAGCGCGCGCTTGGTCTCGGCGTTCCGGATGCGCAGACTGTCGCTTTTCAGCGAGTAGTCGCTCATATCCTCCTTCGTGAGCGTTATCTTGACGGTATTCCGGCTCAAAGCATCGTAAAACAACGCAAAGTCCCCCATTCTTTTTAATTGATAATTGTGTGTGGTCATCTTCGTTGTTTTATGCGCCGCATCCGTGCGGCGTTATGACAACGAAATCAAAGCATCCTGCTTTGGCTTCGCGACGATTCTGAATCGTGACGAGAATTGAAAGTATCGTTCGCTTTTGAATACAACAGAAACTTCCTACATATATTAACTCAACGCTTTCGCTTCCTTTGCCGCGCAAAGGAAGTAGGTCGGGAGTTTGAGGGGAGGGCAACGCCCTGCCCTCATGCGCGTAAGCGCTTCTCTCGAGCGGAAGCGACCAAAAATCTCTCAAAGGAGCATTAATGTCTGATACGAACGAGTTGCTGGACAGATTTGACAGCGACATAAAAACATACGAACCGACCGCGGGCAAGAGACCCGTGCGCAAGCAAAGGTCGATATACGGAGATCAGCTCATCTGCCTTGCGGTGCTTATGGGAATGAGCATCTGGCAGAGCGGCTTCCGGCCGCTGGTCATCTGTATCGGCTCGGTGCTCATCTGCATAGCGGCGGACATGATATTTTGCCGTATGTCGGGCAAGACCTACAACCCGAAGGACTTATCGACCATAGCGGCGGGAATGTGCATCGCTCTGATGATGCCGGCAGCCGTAAACTACGGCATAGTCGCGGGCGGCGCACTGCTCGCGATATCGGTAAAGCATATCTTCGGCGGCAAGGACAACTACATCTTCAACCCGACGTGCGTGGCTATCGCCTTCCTCATCATCTGTTACCCGACGGATATGCTGTCATATCCCGCGCTCGGCAGCAAGCCCGAGGTCTGGGGCGATGTGGGAGTGCCGCTCGTCTCCGGTATCGAGAACTACCTGTTGAAGCTCGGCACGGCGCCCTCGGTCAATCCCGAAAGTATGCTGCTCGGCAGCTTCGCGGGGCCTATGGGCACCACACAGGTGCTCGTTATCGCGGTATGCGGTATCTGCCTTATGCTCAGACGCTCGATGTCGGCGCTCGTGACACTTGTCGGGCTCGGCTCCTACAGCGCACTGACACTGCTGTTCCCCGCGTCGGCGGAGCTCGCGCCGGGAATGACGCTGCTGCTCGAGATCTCGGGCGGGTATCTGCTGTTCGGCTTCGTGTTCCTCGCGAGCGACCCGCAGACCCTTCCCAAAACGATAGCCGGAAAGATAGTCTATGGCCTGATAATCGGCATAGTGGCCTGTCTTTTCAGACACTTCGGCAAGGTGGAGGGCTCTTTCGTCTTCGTCCTTCTTATCGCGAACACGCTGTCCCTGCGCATAGACGCGCTCTGTGGAGCTGTCGGCAGGGCGGCAAAGCACGCGGCGGGCTATATGAAGAACAATATGGGGCGCGCCGAAAGGCTTCGCAGCGAGGCGGAGAACGAAAACAAGCCCAGGCTCACCGATACTATGGAAATTATTGTTCCCGCGACAAATTACAATATGCCGCCGATAGACAATAAAGTTACCAAGATAAACCGCAAAAAGACCAATATTATTACAAGATACGCCGAAAACAAACGTATCAAGCGAAAAAAAGACGAGCTCGTCCGCCAAAAGCAGATTCGCGACGGCGAAAACAACTATATGAACGCGATGCGGCATATGCTGGCGCGGCACAAGGAGCAGCCCCCGAAGACCGAGGAGCCGAAGACCTCCGTGGAGCACGTCATAAAGCAGCCGCAGAAGCGCTCCGAACAAAGAAACAACAAACAGGGACAATGAACACAGTAACAGTTAACAGTTAACAGGTTACAGTTAACAGTTTTGGTATCGCTTCGCGATATTTTTAAATCCGCCGCCATAGGCGGCACCACAACTGTACACTGTAAACTGTTAACTGTTAACTGAAAATGGAGAAACGGAGATCAATGGAGAACAGGATAGATCCGAGAGACGGACTTATTAAGCAGAATATGGTGTTTATGAGCGGAATGCTCACAGCACCGGTAATAGCCTGCTCCACAACGCTCATCAAGAGCCTTGCGGTCTGTTTCGTGTTCTCTGTCGTATCCTTCGCGGCAATACTGCTCTGCCGCCTTATCCCCCGCACCATAGTCTATACCGTGCGCGTCATCATCTATTCTGCGGCTGCGGCGGTGTTCTATATCCCGACGGCACTTATGGCGCAGTCGATATTCGGTGAAGCGGTGATAAAGGCCGCCGGCGTGTATCTGCCCATTCTTGTCACAAACTCGCTGATACTCTCAAAGGCCGAGACCCGCTTTTACCTCGAGCCCGCCGGGAATATGATACGCGATGTGCTCGGCTTCGTTATGGGATTTGACATATCCTGCGCGATAACGGGCGTTTTCCGCGAATACTTCACTACGGGCAGGATACTCGGCTCGGAAATACCGATACTGTTCACGATACCCGCGCTCGAGACCACCTTCGGCGGCTTCCTGTTCGTCGGTATCGGAGCGGGACTGTTCCGGGCGTTATACAGCTACCGCAAGAAAAAGGCTGCCGAAGCGGAGAACGATGACGTCGATTCGCTCGCGGAATACGCCGAGGACGTCGGTGAGTTCCTTGTCGGAAAGCACGGCACCAAGGCCGAGCGCGAAAAGATACGCATATACAAGGCGGCTGTCCGCAATATAAAGACGCAGAACGACCTGCTCAATATGGAATTCCTGAGCAACAAGGACGTTCTCGCGGCATTCGAGGCTATCGTCTCCGAGGGGCAGGAAATGCTTACGGAAAATAATGCCGGGAATGCCAACGATACGGGGGCTCCCGCAGATGCCGGAAATACCGCGGAACTGCCGACCGAGGAGGGCGAAAATGGAGATATTTAACAATATCGTGATAGCGTCGCTCGCCGCGATCTTCCTGCAGAACTCGATACTCGAACGAGCGCTCGGAGCAAACGTTCTGCTGTACGCTTCCCGGAAAAAGGAGCATCTTGTCGGATTTTTCGCCGCGATAACCTATACTACGACAGCTTCCGCGCCGCTTGTGTGGATATTTGACACGTTTCTCGGAAACAATGAATACTACGGCATACTGATGCCGCTGCTGTACATTCTCACGATAAGCACGGTGTATATCGTGACGCTCGTGCTGATATGGCGGTTCCTCCCGAAGCTTTTCAGGTCGCTGAAAAAATACGTCCACCTTTCGGTGTTCAACTGCTCGGTCATAGGCGCGCTGTTCCTGTGCTCGCAGCAGGGCAGCGACATCTTCACCTACATCGGCTACGGCCTCGGAACGGGCATAGGCTTCCTGTTCGCGGCGTACCTGCTGTACATCGCGTCGGAGCGCCTTACATCGTCGCTTGTGCCGGCAGCCTTCCGCGGCTACCCCATAATGATAGTATATGTCGGTATCCTGTCCCTTGCGCTGTACGCGTTCACGGGATATTCGACATCGGCGGTATGAATTGTGGATTGAAAAATTTTCAAGGAGAGCGAATAAGTTGAATAAACGCAAATATTACGGCAAAAAGATCAAAAAGACCAAAAACCTGTACCGCAAGCGCAAGACTGCGGGTCAGAGAGTGTTTGGGACGGTGCTGCTCGTAGCGGCGATATCCGGCGCGGCATTCCTCGGGTTCTGCATAGGAAAGCCCCTGCTCGACTATCTGGGAAATGCCGGCAGCGAAAACAGCGCCGAATGGACTCCCGCCGCGTCATACTCCGAGAAAATGGAGACGACGCCCGGGTCGGAGGGCGATGTTGACGGTGCGGAGGAGATCTCCCCGGAATACGAGCCGGACAGCACGACTCCCCCGGCGCAGGACGAAGCTCCCGCCACCGTCCCGGAAAAGACCGCCGAAACGACCGCTCCGAACAACGGCGAGACCGAGCCAATAATCGTTCCCGTAGGCGGAGATACGCTCATTTCCACGGCCGCCCCCGCGAATACTCTCGCGAATCGTTCGTCGCTCGCGGCATTTCTCGCGAAGGCAAAGACAAAGGGTTTCAACTCCGCAGTCCTCCAGCTCAAGGATAAAAACGGGTATTTCCGCTATAAGACTTCGATCGCGGGCGTGGAGGACGGCGATCTTATCGCCGACACGATGACCCTTGACGAGATAATGTCCGTTTTTGCGGAAAACGGTATGGTGCCCGTCGCAGAGATCTCCGTGCTCTCCGATAACGCCGGCTGCGAGGTCTTCAGCGATATGAGCTACAAGTGCATGGGCGAGTCCGTCTCGTGGCTGGATTACACGCAAAATCCCCCGAAACGCTGGGCAAATCCCGAAAAGGAAGATACCCGCGAGTATTTCGCCGGGATAATCGCGGAACTCACCTCCGCGGGCTTTGACAACATAATGCTTGCCGATGTCGTTTTTCCCGATTTCCAGTCGTATGACAGCGCTTACATCGAACCGAAATATTTCGCCGCGGACCGCTATAAGCTGCTCTATAATGTGATAAAGGCCGGCAATACCATTGAGATGAAGGCGTCCGACGTACTCTCCGAAAGCTACGGCAGAACGGCGGAGGTGCTCGGTGATATATCGCAGCTCCACGACAACAGGATCGCGCTCATCATCAGCCGCTCCGACCTTCCCACCGACGCGGGATATCCCGCCGACGCAAAGAGCCTCGTGGAGACAGTGCTCTCCCTCGCCTCCAAAAAGACCGGCAGCCTCGATATTATCCCGGTCATTGACAGCACAAGCTTCGACGACGCCGAAAAGCAGAAGATAGTCGCATCTCTCGGCACGCTCGGCTATGAGAGCTATGTAATTAAGTAATGATTTGTCCCCCACCTCCGGTGGGGGGAGGCTAAAAATGACCCGCCGGAGGCGGGGTTTAAACAACGAATCCCCCGTCTTGGCGAGGGGACAAGAAAAATTTACAAATTTGACAAATTTTTCTTGCAATTTTGTGCAGTATGTAGTATAATAGAATTTATGATACGGCAAAGGCCGTAACTCCGCCATTTAAATGACATAAAGCAAGAAAGGAAAATAATAATGGAGATGTTATTGAAACTACTGACAAGCACGGGAGCCGATCCCACACAGGCAGCAGGCGGCTGGACATCTATACTTATATCGGTCATCCCGCTCGCGGGTCTGATCGTGGTATTCTACTTCCTGCTCATTCGCCCCGAGAAGAAGCGTCAGAAAAAAGAAAAAGCTATGCGCGAGAATCTGCAGGTCGCCGACGAGGTCGTTACCATAGGCGGTATAATCGGCAGAGTGCTCAGCATACAGGAAGACACGATAGTCGTTGAAACAGGCAGCGACCGCAACCGCATAAGAGTGCTGAAATCAGCTATCGCCGAGAACCGCACGGCTCACGACGATGTTGAGAAGGTAACGCTCAAAAAGTAACGCATAAAACCGATATGTGACCGTTTTTCCGTTCGGGAGGGCGGTCTTTTTGTATATTTCAGATCTTTCGGGAGAAAATAAGAAAGCATTGATGCAATTCTCAATGCAGAAAGTTTGAAAGGAAATGATATATCATGAAGATAAGACGAGCAGCTGCCGCCGCGGTGCTTCTTGCGGCGATACTTGCGCTTGCGGGGTGCGTGGATAAAAAGGATAATCCCGGCACAACGACGGAAAGGCCGTCCGTGAGCGCCTCCGGGGACGAACGCGATAACGGGGAATACGAAGCGGGCAGAGACGGCAGGGTGAACGATACCGACGATGAAAACAGCATCGTTTCCGATATGCCCGAAACGAACGAGGGAACTCCGAGGGTATCGGAGGGCGACGAGAACGCGCGTCCGTCCGATGTCACCGACGACGGCATAGTTACGGGAACAGGCGGTACGGATACGACCGTTACCGCAAACGAGGCGGCTTTCGCCTCGTCCTACATCGAAAAAATGTCGCTTAATGTCAAAAAGATCTGCTGGGGTCTCGGGAAAGAGCGTGACAGCGCCAACCGTCCAATTGACGCGGTAAACGCGGAGAAGAAGTATGCCTCTCTCGGCGGGAAATTTCTCGCAAACGACGGCAGGATCTGCCTCACGTTCGACGAGGGCTATGAGAACGGCTATACCGCGCAGATACTCGACACGCTCAAAGAAAAGGGCGTAAAGGCGATATTTTTCGTGACATACGACTACTGCCGCACCGCACCCGAGCTGGTCGAAAGAATGATCGCGGAGGGTCACGTTGTCGGCAACCACACATGGTCACACCCGTCAATGCCCGATATAACGCAGAAGGAGGTCTGGGCGGAGGTCACGAAGCTCCACGAGTACGTCCACGACGAATTCGGCTACGATATGTCGCTCTTCCGCTTCCCGAAAGGCGAATTCTCTGAGCAGACCCTCGAGGACGTGCAGCACCTCGGCTATACCAGCCTTTTCTGGTCGTTCGCCTATGCCGACTGGGATCCCAACGCACAGACCGACCCCGCGGAAACCCTCGCAAAAATAGAGGATTCCACCCACAGCGGCATCTACCTCCTCCACGCCGTCTCCCCCACTAACGCAAAGCTCCTCGCCCCGCTGATAGATTTCTGGAGAGACAAAGGCTATACCGTGGGAGCAGAGTGGTGAGAGCAGAGAGTCGCTGACGCTCGAGAGAAACGAGAGAACGCTTACGCTCGAGAAACGTGTCTCGCCTTTGGGCGAGCCACATGGGGAAAAGGAAACCTTTCTTGGAAGAAAGGTTTCCTCTCCCCCATTCCCCCACTCTTTCGAAAAAACTGTATTGGCTTCGCAACAAGACTTACAGAGACTGCACCTGTTAAAGACTATGCACGTTGCAAGACTGTTGGCGCGGGCAGATACTATCAATTCGCAGAGACTTTCGACGCGGATTCGGTGCTGCCGTCGCCAAGGCAAATGCTAAGCACTATCGCAATCCTGTTGTCAAGGGAGGCTCCGAAAAGAATTTTGGCATCGGATAACAGAAAGCAAAAATTGTTTTTGGACACCCTTGACAACAGGATAACGACCGGTCAACGGGAGCAGATACCTAAAATTCTCACATCTGCAATATTAAAGAAGATACATTCACGACAGACCCCGCCGCTTTGGAAAAATCTTGAAAAATTGTTGACAAAAAGCAGCAATAATGTTATAATATATATAATTTCCGTGGGGCTATGCCCCGCAATTTAAATGTAAGGAGATCATTATTATGGCTTTTTGTACAAAATGCGGTGCACAGCTCCCCGACGGCGCTACATTCTGCACCACCTGCGGCGCAGCGCTTGAACAGGCAGCGGCTCCCGCTCCTCATCCTCAGATGCCACAGCAGCCGCAGCCTCAGCAGCCTCAGATGCAACAGTCTCAACAGCCGCAGATGCAGCAGCCGCAGTATCAGCAGATGCCGCAGCAATTCGCACAGCAGCCCTATCCGCAGATGCAGTACGCAAGACCCAATCCTGCCGACCATACCGCGGAATTCGACAAGGGCGACGTTAAGAAATTCAAGTTTGCGGCGGCTATCATGTACCTCGCCGTTGCCGGAATGTTCTTTGTAACGAACGACGGTATCGGCATTGTATCGATGTTCACCAGCCTTATCAAAAGCGCTGCCAACCTTATTTTCGGCGGTGCCGCGGTTGGAACGAACGCGTACATCGCTATGGGAACGGGCACGCTCCTGCTTTGTCTGACCGCGGGTCTGGCTCCGAACGAGTATCTGCGCTTCCATGCCACACAGGCCGCGAAGCTTATGATGTGTGTGATAATCCTTTCGTTCATATCTATCATACCCGTTGTGGGTCCCGTTATCTGCTATCTCGGTATGTGGGCTGTCACAGTGTTCGGCTTCATCGGACTGTTCCAGACTATCGGCGGCAAGTCCGTAGAACCCGCTATCGTAAGATTTATCAAGTAATACACAAAGAATTCAGCCCCTGCGGTCGGCGGGGGCTGTTTTGTTTTCCCCGTGATCGGGGGGCTTATTATTCATACATCCAAGGGATTATCTTTGCCGTGTATTCGTTCCAGAACGGGACATCGTGCGTTCCGGGGCTCTCGTTATACTCGTGCGGTACCTTGCGGTCGGTAAGGAATTTGTGCATACGACGGTTGTTTTCGAGCAGGAAATCCTCTGTCCCGCAGCACATATAGATCTCGGGGAGCTTCTTTCCCGCGGCCTGCAGCTTATCTACGAGCGTTTCGGGGTTATTGTCGCTCTCAAGCACCTTTTCCGGCTCGCCGAAGCATTCGCGGTAGTATTCATAATTCGCTTTATCATTACCGCCGCCGGGCTTCATTCCCGCGACCTCGTGAACTATCAACGCCGACGACATAGCTCCGACCCTGCCGAAACGCTCCGGGTACATGAGCGCCGTGTGCAGCGCACCGAAGCCTCCCATTGAAAGGCCGAGGATATTCGTGTCCTCCGCGCTGTTCGCGAGCCCGAAGGTCTTGTGCAGATAATCGGGTATTTCCTGCCCCACCAGCGTGCAGAAATTATGCCCGGAGGAAATGCCGTCGAGCCAGAAGCCGTTCTCGCCGTTCGGTGTGACCACGGCAAAGTTATACTTTCGTGAAAGATGCTCGGGCACCCAGTTCCACGCGCTGCCCGTATAGCCGTGGAGCACGAACAATGTGCGCATGGGACTGCCTGTGTTCCCGCCGTTTTCGGGCTGCCCGTCGTTGGGAATGAAAATGTCGAATGCGGTCGGGCGGTTGAGCGCCTCGGAATTGTATTTTACGGTGATGTAAGCCATATTGTCCTCCTTGCCGGTATTCCGGTACCCGCTGCGTACCGGCGGGCGGCAGTATGCCGTCCCATATCATTATATCACAAAGCCGGGCTTTTGTCGAGA
>JAFTAG010000243.1 GCA_017458655.1 Ruminiclostridium sp.
CTGCGGAATTATCGAACCGCGCGTCTGCAATACAAAGCGGCGCATAGAAGTCCTCGAAGCTATGCGGGAACGCGGCATTCCCACAATGGTGTGGCTGTCGCCGATACTGCCATTCATAAATGACACCGAGGAAAACATCGGCGCTCTGCTGCGGGAATGCGTGCGCGTCGGCGTAAAGGGCATCATCTGCTTCGGAACGGGCGTGACGCTCCGTGAGGGCGACCGCGAGTATTTCTATGCCGCACTGGACAAACATTTCCCCGGGCTGAAAGAGCGGTACATCCGCACCTACGGGAACGCTTACGAGCTTCCGAGCCCTGATAGCCCACGGCTGATGCGTATGATAAACGATGTATGCGAACAAAACGGCATACTTCACACGCCGGAGAGCTGTTTCGCGTATCTGAATGACCTGCCGGAGAAATTCGAGCAGACTACTTTGTTTTAACACAGTCATTAAACATCACTGACTCCCCTGCTGCCGGTGGGGGAGTCAGAACAATAATATTCTAAGGTGAAATATGAAAGAAAGCACACAATACGATGTTCTCGTTATAGGAGCCGGCGCCGCGGGAATGCTGGCTGCCTGCACAGCCGCGGAAAACGGTGCAAAAACTGCGGTCGTAGAGCGCAACGACAAGGTCGGCCGCAAGCTCGCTATCACCGGCAAGGGTCGCTGCAACGTAACGAATGACTGCGACATTGAGACCGTTATGCGAAACCTGCCGAAAAATCCGCGGTTTATGTACAGCAGTCTGAGCGCGTTCCCGCCGCAGTCGGTGAAAGAGCTTTTCGAAAGCGAGGATGTTCCGCTGAAAACCGAGCGCGGGAACCGTGTATTCCCCGTGTCCGACAGCGCCTACGACATTGTGGATGCACTGCGGCGCAGAATGAAGCGGCTCGGCGTGAAGCTGATAAATTCCCGCGTTACCGATGTAACCGCCGAAAACGGAGCAGTGACCGGAGTTGTCACCGAGCGGGGAGAAATATTCGCAAAGTGCGTTATCATCGCAACGGGTGGGCTTTCCTACCCGGGAACGGGCTCCACCGGCGACGGGTACGAGTTTGCGAAAAAGCTCGGACATACCGTGACAGGAATAAAGCCGTCGCTCGTGCCGCTCGAGACAGCAGAGGAATGTGCTCCCGCAGCGGGGCTGAGCCTGAAAAACGTCTCGCTGAGCATTGCCGAAACGGGCAGAAAAAAGCCCGTGTTCCGCGAACAGGGCGAAATGCTGTTCACGCACACGGGGATATCGGGGCCGCTGGTGCTCTCCGCGAGCTCGGTAATGGGCGAGATAACGGACAACCGATACACGGCGTATATTGACTTCAAACCCGCTCTTGATGCGCAGGCTCTTGACGCGCGCATTATGCGGGACTTTGACGAAAGGCGGAATATGCAGCTCTCAAACGCGCTGCGAAAGCTGCTGCCCGAGGCGGTGATACCGATGATGCTGACTGCGGCAGGTATCGACCCGACAAAGCAGTGCAACTCCGTCACAAAACAGGAGCGAATGGCTCTCGCTGCGGTCGTTAAGGCTCTGCCGCTGCACATCACGGCATACCGCCCGATAGCCGAGGCGATAATCACCGACGGCGGTGTCAGCGTCAAGGAGCTCGACCCGAAAACGATGCGCTCAAAGCTTGTCGGCGGGCTGTATTTTGCCGGTGAGGTGATGGACGTTACCGGCTTTACCGGCGGGTTCAACTTACAGACAGCGTTCTCAACGGGCTATGCGGCAGGACTTGCCGCCGCTCACGAAGTGCTCTCCGGGGAAGGTTCCTGAGCTTTCTCCTCTTCCGGCTTTTTATCGCCGCGGTAGAGAACTTTCAGCATTATCGGCGTTGTAATGGACGAAACTATGATAAGCAGGATGACCGAAGTGAAGTAGATCGGGTCCATAAGCCCTACCGAGAGGCCTTTCTGTGAAACTATCAGCGCTACCTCGCCCCGCGTCATCATTCCCACACCGACCTTCGCACTTTCCTTCCACGAGTAGCCGAACAGCTTGGCTACTCCGCCGCAGCCGATAACTTTCGTTATCAGCGCGGTGAACACGAACGCCGCCGAGAACAGCAGCAATTCGGGCGTAAAA
>JAFTAG010000244.1 GCA_017458655.1 Ruminiclostridium sp.
GCAATCCGGTTGTCAAGGGGGAGGCTTCGAAAAATTTTACGCAGGAAAATTTTTTGGAGTACCCTTGACAAGCGGATAACGACCGGTCAAAGGAGCAGCCACTTTAAAAATGCACAAATAATTTCAACAAGCACGCTTCAAATTGACAGAACTCATAAATTTTCCAAAAAATCGTAATTTTTTCATAAAAACGTGTCACTTTTTGGGTCTAAAAAGCGTTTTATATAATAGAAGCGTGAAAAGTAAGCCCCCTACAAACAGCTGACTTAAATCCGAGCTTCCGAAAAGGAGGACAAGCTATCATATTCCCCGCCAAAAGCGGGGAATGGTAACAAGGGAACTAAGAGCGGCGAGCACAGGGCTCCCGTCTTAAATATAAACCATGGAGGAATATCATTATGAGATTGAAAAGATTTACCGCAGCGGCGCTGTCCGCGGTTCTCGCGGCATCATCTGTCGGCATATACGCCGAGGCCGCCGAGGACAAAACAATGAAGACCGAGCTGACATACGTCAAGGAGCGTCTCACCATCCCGGAAGCTCTTACCGACTTCAACTACAGCACCGGCACCTATATGGACAAGACACAGTACAATTTCAAGTGGAACGACCCGGACAACAAATGGGGAAATTATATGAATGTCTCCATTATCGGGCGTGTGATAAGGAGCGTCGAGATCTACAACGAAAACACATACAGCTGGGAAAGATCGTTCGCGAAGATGTCCGAGGCGAAGCTCCGCGAGGCGGCAAAGAAATACATAAACGCGATAAACCCCACGATAACGGATCAGGTCGAGATACTTGACGATACGTTCAGAATATATCTTGAAGGCAACAGCGCCGTTCTCAGATTCAGGCGCTCGGTGAACGGCGTCCCCGTTACGGGTCAGACAGGCAGCGTCACCGTAAACAAGAACACCGGCGAGCTGATGAGCTACCGCTTCAACTGGATAAACGGGGCGACCTTCTCCTCGGCCGAGGACGCTATCTCGCTTGAGGACGCGCAGAAGGCATACCGCAAGGTGTTTGGCTCCGAGCTTATCTACACATACTCGACCGAGTGGGACTCCGAGACCCGCAAGAGCATCAAGACCCCGCACCTTATCTACAACCAGACCGATGACGGCCAGATAAACGCCTTCACCGGCGAGAAATCGACATTCGAGGACTACGGCTACTACGATGACGACGATTATGACATCGGTGACGACGACGCGGTGATTGATGAAGAAATGGCAATGGCGGCGGACGACAACAACGGCGCACAGATCGTATTCACGCCGGAGGAGAAGGAGAAGCTCGAAAAAGAAGACTCGCTTATAAAGGCGGAGCAGGAGCTCGCCGACCTTAAGAAGCTCGGGATATTCTACCTGCCCGACTCCGTTGAGGTGGATTCGCAGTATTGCAATTTTAACGAGGAAAAGGGCGCTTATATCAGAAATGTCACCTTCACGGTGAAATACGCCGACTTTATCGACCTCAACAATGAGGAAATTATGCCGAGACCCGCGAACCTGAATACCGAGCGCACGGTTTACGGAAACTTCCGTTACAATGCAGAGACCGGCGAGCTCTACTATTTCAGCAACTATTACAATGACACGGGCAACGACCTCACCGCGGACAAGGCTAAGGCAAAAGCGATCTCCGCGGCAAGAAAGCTCCTCGGCAAGAATTATGACCGTTTCGCCGCGCTCGAGCAGACCTCGGATATGACGTTATCGGCAAGGTTCGACAAGGAAACTGGTGAGCCCGTTCCCGGCACGCCCCGCACCACAAGACGCTACTACAGCGCAAATCGAGTAGAAAACAAGATAAAGTGCAGAGAGGAATATTATAACATCACAGTCGCAAACAACGGCTATGTAAGCGAATACAGCGTTACCTTCAACGAGGGTCTTGAATACCCCAAGCCCGAGAATATCATAACAAAGGCACAGGCGTACAAGAGCTTCTTCGATCAGGTCGAATACGACCTCAAATACCGCTGCGCATACGATACCAAGAATAAGAAGGTAGTTTCCGCGCTCGTATATGCGGCAAGCAATTCCCTGCGCATAGACGCGTTCACCGGCAAGATGACCTCATACAACGGCGAGGAGCTTCCCGCGGTATCGCCCGACAGCGACTACACCGACCTCGAGGGCAGCAAGTACGCGGCTTACGCAAAGAAGCTCGCAAGCTACGGCATAAAGCTTATGGACGAGAACGGCAGGCTCGACGAGAACTCGCCGATCACAGCGGGCGACTTCCGCAAGCTCCTCAATTATGTGGGATTTTACAGCAGCTACTACGACGAGCCCGATGAAGACGACGACAGCACGGAAACGACCAAGTCTCTCGCACAGCCGAAGGATACCGACAAGCTCCGCAGACGCACCGCGGCGCAGATACTCGTGACCTCGTCTCTCGGCTACAGCGGAACAACGATCGCGGAGCTCCCGGGCATTTATAGATCGACATTCAGCGATGTCAAGGACACCAGCGCGTACATCGGATATATCGAGATAGCCGATGCTGCGGGGCTTCTCACAGGCACCAAGGGCAAGTTCTACCCGAAGGCTTACTTCACCAGAGGCGCAGCTATCAAGCTCATCTACGATATGCTCAACAAGTGACATACGACACATTCCGACCCATACGGGTCTATCCTCCATACCAAAGCATTGCCCGCCCCGCATAAGCGGGGCTACGGACAGTGCGAAGAGGATAACAATATTTAAGCCACACCTCTCATAAAATATCTCTATCTCTATGGCAGAGCCGCACAGACCTTCGGTTTGTGCGGCTTTGTCATTTATAACGATACTGATTTTGCTTCAAACAAATGTGTCTGTATCAGAACAGAGTCTTCTATATCAGTGCGCCCTCTATGATGTCCCGCGCGGTGCTCTCGACGGTCTGGCGGGTGTCCATGGCGAGCTTTTGAAGGCGGCGGTGAGCGGCGTCCTCGTCGAGCTGCTCCTTGCCCATTATGATGAGCGTTGCTCGGGTGACGAGGCGGTCGGTCTCGGACTGCTTTTCAAGCTCGGCTATGCGCTGGCGGAACTCTATCTCGCTGCCGGCGTGCATTTCACAGAACCGGATAGCCTGCATTAGCGAGCCCTTGAACACGGGCTTGGTGATGATATACGCGCCTATGGGTGACAGGCGGCGGAATGCTGCGTCAGCGGCTTCCTCGCGCACTATCGCTATCAGGTGGGCGGCGGTGCGTTCCCGCAGCTCGGCGAGAAGCTCCAGCCCGCTCTCGTTCTCGAGCGGCACGGAGACGAATATGAAGCTATATACCGAGATATCTATGCCGCGGACGGTCATTCCGTCGGTGGCGGTAGTTACCTCGTAGCCGTCAGAGATATATCCCGCGAGGATACGGCAGGCGTCGGCGGTCTTTGCCGCTATCAGTACCTTTTTCAACTTTTGCTCTCCTTCAGCACTTCGCGGTAGTCATACAGATAGATGATACCCGAGAGCACGGTGAGGAATGTGCAGACATACAGCAGTATGTCGGTTATGAGCTGCGTCGGGAAAGTTCCCCCGATCAC
>JAFTAG010000245.1 GCA_017458655.1 Ruminiclostridium sp.
GCTGCAAAGCGGCGATATCTTTTTCTGGCTGTCGCTGTTCCCGTTTGCAGCGATAGCGGCGTACTATCTGTCCTGTAAAATATCCGTCAGACTTTACAGAAAGGGGGCGGAGACGTATGAACAATGAACAGCGTGAAGAAACCACTGCCAAAAAAACAACGGTAAAACGCCTGCTTATCTTCCTTGCGATATCCTTCGTCCCGTTTTACATCATCATTCCCGTGATGTGGTCGTACTTCGGCGAACCGATATTTGTATGTGAGAACGCGGCGGTCGCGAACTATGTTGTCGGTGTGTTCTGTATGATGATACCGTCATGTGCACATCTGCTGACCCGCCTGTTCACAAAAGAGGGTTTTAAGAACACATATCTCGGGCTTAACTGCAAAGGCAGAATGGGCTATTACACAGCGTCTGTTGCAGTCCCGCTCGCGTATTCGTTCATAGCGTTGTTCCTGCTGTGGGCGATATACGGCGGGGGAATGACCATGCCCGAAGCGTTCCCGAATGTGAATTTGCAGAGTATCGGAGTGTTCCTGATGCAGATCTCCTGCACGGTGATATTTTTCTTTCCCGGTTTCGGCGAGGAATGGGGTTGGCGCGGATATATGATGCCGAAGCTTATGGAGCTTATGCCGAAGCCGTTCGCCGTGATAGTCGGCGGCATTATCTGGGGGCTGTGGCACGCGCCGCTGACCGTAGCGGGACACAATTTCGGCACAGACTATCCGGGCTATCCGTTCGTGGGGATAGGGTTTATGTGCCTGTTGTGCGTATGTATGAACGCTTTTCTTACACTTATCACCGAGAAAACGAAGTCGATTTACCCGGCGGCGTTCGCGCACGCTGTCAACAACAATATGAGCTGCGCGATACTGATATCAATTTTCGGCAGTGAAGCGTTAACGGAAAAAGCCGATACTCTCCCCGTCATCGAAAGCTTCATTCCTTACATCGGAATACTCGCGGTTGTCGGCATAGTAAGCTTTGTCCTGCTAATAAGAAAAGAAAACACATAAACAAAAAGCACTGCAAACAACGCAGTGCTTTATTTTTTTACCAAAAATTCGGATAAGTCCGCGAAGCGGACACCACAATTATTAATTATTCATTATTGATTAATAATTCGTTCGAACTTATGTTCGTACGATGTCTCTCCAGTCAAGGTCGCCGCGCTCGAGGGCGTGGATAAGAGCCTCACCGGTAGCGATATTTGTCGCAACGGGAATGTTGTGGACATCGCTGAGACGCAGCAGCGTCATTTCGTTGGGCTCATGAGCCTTGGCGTTGAGCGGGTCACGGAAGAAGAAGAGTACATCTATCTCGTTGCAGGAGATACGCGCGGCTATCTGCTGATCGCCGCCCTGTGAGCCGCTTAAATATCTTTGTATATTGAGACCGGTCGCCTCCGCGACAAGCTTACCGGTGGTTCCCGTAGCGCAGAGATTGTGACGGGAGAGTATTCCGCAGTAAGCGATACAGAACTGTACCATAAGTTCCTTTTTGGAGTCGTGTGCGATCAGTGCAATATTCATTATACAACACCGCCTTTCATTCGGTTGGAGGTAATTAGTCGATATTGATCGAAAGCGGAACTCTCTCGCCGAGGACGCGCTTTGAAATTGAGTTATACGCCTTGAAGCCCGCGCTTGACTCGGGGAGCTTGTCTCCCTTTGCGCCGCAGACTCTGATAGTGCTGTCTTCGGGAACGACGCCGATAAGCGGTATGCCGACGGTGTCCATTACCTCGTCGAGGTCGTAGAGTATCTCCTCGTCCTTGAACCTTATCGGGACTTTATTGATGATAAGGCGCTGATTTACACAGTTCTTCACATAGAGGAAGTCGGAGAGCATAGCTCCGTCACGCACGCAGACGGTATCGGGGGTAGTTACCATAAGAATGAGGTCGGCAGCCTTGATAACGCTGAACACGGAGCTTCCGATACCCGCGGTATCCATGATGATATAGTCAAAGTGCTCGCGCATTTCCTCGCAGACGCCGATGATCTTTTCGGGGTTTATCTCGATGAAAGGGTTCTTGGTGGCGCAGACGAGGGAGAGGTTGGGGCTTCTGTCCACCTTAGTGGTGGCGGTAAGTATATCTATCTTACCTTCGAGGTATTCACCTATATCGTGTCTGACGCTGCCGTTGATGCCGAGGATTATATCCTGACATCTCAGACCGAAGTCGAGCTCGACGATTAGGGTCTTTTTTCCCTGATATGCAAGGCAGGAAGCGATATTCGCGGAGGTAGTGGACTTACCCGTACCGCCCTTGCCTGCTGTTACCGCAATGATCTGTGACATAGATGTTTCCTCCGTGGTGAAATGCCGCTGCCGGCTTGTGATAACAGTTCCCGGCAGAACAATAAATACTCGCTTATATTAGACTATTACTATTGTAACATATTTTTCGGCATTTTTAAAGTCTTTTTTTAACATTATAATCAATTTCGTGAAAACTGCTACGAACGAAGCCTTTATTTTTGTATGTTTTGACTAATGAATTATTGCATTCAAACGAACAAACCGCGGTATCTCCGCTTCACGGGAACACCGCGGTCTGAAACATCGGAAATTTTATTATACGTTGGAGCCCTTATTTACGAAAACGGGGTAGTCGATAGTGCCGCCGATGCTCCTGTAGTTGCCGATAACGACGTTCTTGTCCGCTATCACATAGTTGAGCTCGCACTTGTCGCCGACCTCTGTGTTCTGCATAAGTATGCAGTTCTTGACAACGGCGCCCTTGCCGACCTTAACGCCCCTGAACAGCACGGAGTTCTCGACCGTTCCCTCGATGATGCAGCCGTCGGCGATGATGCACGACTTGGCGGAGGACTCGAGACCGTACTTTGCGGGAGCCTCATCGCGTACCTTCGTATAGATAGGATCCGTGAGATTGAACAGCTCCTTGCGAACGTCTCTGTTCATCAGCGACATATTCGCCTGATAGTAAGCTCTGATGCCGTCTATCTGCTCATAGAAGCCGCTGAACTCATAGCCGAACACCTTGAATTCCTTGAGCCTGTGCTGGAGCACATCGACCTCGAAGCTGTAGAGGTTGCGGCTGGAGGACTCGTTGATTATCTTCAGCACGAATTCCTTCGACATAACGAACATATTCATACTTGCATCGTAAGCGCCTGAGAGCTCCGGACGAACGAGCACGTCGAGCACCTCGCCGTTGTCATCGACTTTAAGTATCGTTCTGGTCTTGGTCTGCTCGGGAGTGAATTCCTTCTTGCCGAACACAACGGTGATGTCGCTGCCCTTTTCCTCGTGGAAGTCAACGATCTTCTTGAAATCAACGTTTGCAACGCAGTCGCAGTCGCTCATTATGACATAATCTGCGTGAGACTGGCTGATGAAGTTCTGTATCCCCACCAGCGCTTCAAGTCTGCCTCTGTAAAGTCCCGTAACGTAGTTGCTGTAGGGGGGGAGGAAGTGCAGGCCGCCGTTCTTGCGGGAGAGATCCCATTCATCGCCGGAGCCGACGTGGTCGAGCAGCGACTGGTAGTTGGATTTTGTGACGATGCCCACGGTCGAGATGCCGGAATTTACCATGTTCGAGAGCGGGAAGTCGATAAGTCTGTATCTTGCGCCGAAGGGCACGGACGCCATAGCGCGGTTTTTGGTGAGATCTGTTATGGTGAGCTCGTGCATATTTGCGAAGATAAGACCGAGTACGTTAGACATATTAGCCATTGTTATTTATTTCCTTTCAGATTTATTGTGCAGTTCAGACATCCTGCGAGATCATAGCCTTCGGAGCGATGACCGCGTTTGCGGAAACGTTTATCGAGTTTCCTACTACCGCAACGCCCCATTCGTCTCTGTTTTCAACGTTTTCGGGTCTTTCGCCGATATGAGCGTTCTCGCCGATCGTGCATTCCTCACCGACAATGGAGTATTCGATAACGGCACCCTTCTTTACCACCGTGTTCGGCATTACGATGCTGTAGCGGACGGTAGCGCCTTCTTCGATCACAACGCCGTCAAACAGCACGGAGAAGTCGGTCTCGCCCTCTATTTCGCAGCCCTCGGCTACCATAGAGTTCTCTATCTTGCTGGAGGGACCCGCGTAATGCGGCGGCATAACGGGGTTTCTGGAATATATCTTCCACTTGGGGTCATAAAGGTCGAGCGGAACGTTCGGGTCGAGGCAGTCCATATTGGCTTCCCAAAGGCTGTCGATAGTTCCCACGTCCTTCCAGTAAGCGTCGAAGTGGTAAGCTACGAGCTTGCTGCCCTCGTCGAGCATCGCGGGGATTATGTTCTTGCCGAAGTCTTTTGTGGCGCCCTCATCGTTCTCGTTTGCGATAAGGTGGCGTTTGAGCGTAGCCCATGTGAAGATGTAAACACCCATCGAAGCAAGGTTGGATTTCGGCTCCTTGGGCTTCTCGGCAAACTCGGTGATAGTGCCCTCCTCGTCGGCGGTCATGATACCGAAGCGGGAAGCCTCCTCCCACGGCACCTCGAGCACCGCGATAGTGGCCTCGGCCTTTTTCTTCTTATGATAATCGAGCATCTTGGAGTAGTCCATTTTGTAGATGTGGTCTCCGGAGAGCACCGCGACATACTCGGGGTTGTATCTGTCGATGAAGCTGATGTTCTGATAGATAGCGTTTGCGGTGCCGGTGTACCACGATTTGCCGGAAGCCGTCTCATAGGGCGGAAGAACGTGTACGCCGCCGTGAACGCGGTCGAGGCCCCACGGGTGGCCGTTGCCGATGTACTCGTTGAGCACGAGCGGCTGATACTGTGTCAGAACGCCGACGGTGTCGATGCCGGAATTGACGCAGTTCGAGAGCGGGAAGTCGATGATCCTGTACTTACCGCCGTAAGGTACCGCGGGCTTGGCCATATTCTGGGTAAGCGCGTAAAGTCTGCTTCCCTGACCGCCTGCGAGCAGCATTGCTACGCATTCTTTTTTTACATGGTTCATATTATTGTCCTCCGAAAATTTATTTGTGATAAAGAATTATTTCTTCGTGGTCCTGGGCTTCTTTACTGCCTTGGCGGGTTTTGCCGGAGCCTTCGCCGCCGGTTTCGCCGCTGCCTTTACGGGTTCCTTTGCGGGAGCCTTCGCCGCTTTTGCCGGAGCCTTGGCGGCCGCTTTCTTCTCGGCAGCCTTCTTCTTCGCCTCCGCCTTTTTCTTTGCGGCTTCCTCCTCGGCCTTCTTCTTTGCCGCTTCTTCCTCGAGACGCTTCTTTTCCGCCTTTCTCACGGCAGCCTTCGCCTTCTTCTCCTCGGCGGCTCTCAGAGCTTCCATTTCCGCCTCATAGTCCTTCTTCTTGGTAACGCGGAAGAACATGGCGGACATCGGAGCGATGTGCACGTTCATTGCGAACTGCTCACCGTGCATATCCTGTCTGAACGAGCTTATGGTGCCGTTGTGAATGCCGGAAAGCGGATCCTCGGAGGAGAATATCTCGGTGTATTCGCCGTAGAACGGTACACCGAAGCAATAATTCTCGTGTTCCTTCGGCTGGAAGTTGAACACACAGATGATCTCGTCACCTTTCTTGTTGAAGCGGCGGAACACTATCACGCTGTTCTCGTTGTCGTCGCTCACGATCCAGCGGAAGCCCGACCAGTCGTTATCTACCTCCCAGAACTCGCTGTTTTCGAGGTAGAACTTGTTGAGCGCCTGCTCGTACTCCCAGAGCTGCTTGTGCTCGGGGAACTCGAGAACGTCCCAGTCGAGGCCGGTCTTGTAGTTCCACTCCTTGAACTGCGCGAACTCCTGACCCATAAACATCAGCTTCTTGCCGGGGTGCGCCATCATATATCCGAGGAATGTGCGGAACGAAGCGAAACGCAGCTCTCTCGGCCCGCTCATCTTGTCTATCATCGAGCACTTTCCGTGAACCACCTCGTCATGCGATATCGGCAGGATATAGTTCTCCGAGAACGCGTAGTAGAACGAGAAGGTCACGAGGTTGTGGTGGTCGTGGCGCCATTCGGGATTCATCGACATATAGCTGAGCATATCGTTCATCCAGCCCATGTTCCACTTGAAGTTGAAGCCGAGACCGCCGACGTCCGCGGGCTTTGTCACCATAGGCCATGCGGTGGACTCCTCCGCGATCATCATTATATTGCCGAACTGGCCGAACAGGGAAGAGTTGAGCTTCTTGAAGAACGCCACCGCTTCGAGGTTCTCGTTGCCGCCGTAGCAGTTGGGCCGCCATTCTTTTCTGTCGTAGTCGAGGTAGAGCATCGAAGCCACCGCGTCAACGCGCAGTCCGTCGATGTGGTACACATCGAACCAGTAGCTCGCGTTCGAGATAAGGAAGCTCTGCACCTCGGGCTTGCCCCAGTCGAATACTCGCGTGCCCCAGTTGCGGTGCTCCATTTTGAGCGGGTCGGAGTATTCGTAGCAGCAGGAGCCGTCGAACTCGTAAAGTCCCGCAGCGTCCTTCGGGAAGTGGGCGGGCACCCAGTCGAGGATAACGCCTATCCCGTTCTGGTGGCAGTAGTCGATGAACTGCATGAAGTCGTGAGGCGTTCCGAAGCGGGAGGTCGGCGCGTAGTAGCCTATGCCCTGATATCCCCACGAGCCGTCGAACGGGAACTCCGCCACCGGCATCATCTCGATGTGCGTGTAGCCCATTTTCTTCACGTAGGGAACGAGCTCCTTCGCGCATTCCATATAATTGAACAGCTCGTCCTCGTGATTTTTGTGCTGCCACGAATTGAGGTGCACCTCGTAGATGTTCACGGGCGAGGTATAGATGTCCTTTTTATTGCGCTCGTCGAGCCATTTGCTGTCCTTCCACTTGTAGCCGCTGATATCGTATATCTTGGTCGCGGTATTGGGGCGGGTCTCCATGTGGAAGCCGTAGGGGTCGGCTTTCAGACGTATCTGTCCGTAGCTGCTCTCGATGCTGTACTTATAGGTGTCGTACTGTTTGAGTCCGGGAATAAAAAGCTCCCAGATACCGCCGTCGCTGATCTTATTCATAGGCGACGCAAATCTGTCCCACTTGTTGAAATCTCCGACGACGCTGACGCTTGCGGCGTGGGGAGCCCACACTCTGAATACAACGCCTTTCTTTCCGTCCATCTCGGTAAAATGAGAGCCGAAGAAATCATAACCTTTCGTGATGTTACCCTCGTGGAAAAGGTGCAGGGGAAGCTTGTACTCCTCGGGAAGTTTGTATCCCATAGCAAAAAACTCCTTTCATTTAGGCATTCTGATGACGAAAGAGGCTCTCTGTGAGCAACTTTCACTATTATACCTATATTATTTTAACTATTATAGCACATTTTACCAAACGTTGCAAGAGGTTTAGTAAAAAATTATGAATTACGCTGTATTTCAACTTTGATTTTTGTAAGAAATGACTATACATTATTAACAGCCTTGATGTTTTATCCGAAAATGCAATGGTCTTGTTATTCCGATGTTGCATTTCTCACTGAAATATGATATACTTGATCTATCAAAAAAATACAAGGTTAGATATATGAAAAAGATAACTGCGTTAATTGCATTGATAATGCTGCTGTGCGGCTGCAAAAACATCGAAGATGTACAGAAGACCGCAACTGTCACCGAGCCGACGGAAACAATATCGGAGGCCGACGACGGTGACGGGATAGAGCCCTCTGCGGAGGCTGTTCTGACAACATCGGATATTCCCGGACAGACGACTGTAACTACCACCACGGAA